>DASSJW010000190.1:0-3542 GCA_035690995.1 Xanthobacteraceae bacterium | reverse complement strand
GAGGTCCGACGTCCGGCGAAACTTTCCCGGAGAGATGTGTGATGAAACCGACCTTCACTGCTGCATGTGCGGCATTGGTGGGACTGCTGGCTTTGTCTCAATCCGCGGTCGCACAGCAGAAGACAGTCAAGCAATGCAATGACGAATGGACCGCCGGCAAGGCGGCCATCCAGGCGAGCGGCAAGACCAAGCGCGTATTCGTGGCCGAGTGTCGCGGCGTGCCGGTGGCCGTGCGAACGGCGGCGGCGCCGGCGGGCAAAGACCAGTACGCGACCGAAGCCGAGGCCAAGACGAGTTGTCCGAGCGACACCGTCGTGTGGGTGAATTCCACCTCCAAGATCTACCACAGCAGTGGCAGCCGCAGCTACGGCAAGACCAAGATGGGCGCGTATATGTGCGAGAAGGAATCCGTCGCCGCCGGTTTCCGCGCGCCCAAGATTGCACGACGCGCGGCGACCTGATTTCCGCGTCGGCGACATTAGGCTAAGGTCGTGGCGGTGCCTTCAGGGCGCCGCCTTTTTCTTGGCGCGCAAGCCGCGTGCGTTCGATGGTCCATTCCGTGGAGAGGTCATGCCGGGAGCAGCTCGAGTCGGGTTTATGGTTGCGCTCCTTGCCTGCGCGACGTTCGCTGCGGCGCGCGGCGAGGATGTCCCGGGCAAGCCCATCACCATCATGGTCGGGCTGGCGCCGGGCGGCATCACCGATGTGACGGCGCGCCTCTATGCCGAGGCGGTATCCAGGAATACCGGCCAACGCATCACCATCGAGAACCGTCCCGCCGCCGCGGGCGCACTTGCGGCGGCAGCCGTGCAGAACGCGCCCCCGGACGGCACCATGCTGCTGGTCTTTTCCGGTTCGCAACACGCCACCGTGGCGGCCATGGGGTCGGCGCCGTACGATCCGGTCAAGGGCTTCTCCTTCATCACGTTGCTGTTCAACAGCGTGGTCGCGTTCGTGGTGCCGCCCGACAGCCCGGCCGACACGCTTGAGGCGCTGTTCGAACTGGGACGCAAGCGGCCGGGCGGCCTCTCGATGGGAACGCCGGGCCTTGGATCGCCCTCGCATCTCCTGGGTGCGCGGGTTGCGCTCGCGGCCAAGGCGCCGCTGCAATCGATCCACTATCGCGGCGGTGCGCCGATGATGGCCGACGTGCTGACGGGGCGCGTCGATTTCGCGGTTGCCACCTTGTCGACCTCGCGTCCGTTCCTGCTCGACAAGAAGCTGCGCGCGCTCGCGCTCGATAGCGAGACGCGCTGGTCGGGGCTGCCGGACGTGCCGGTGCTGGCGGAGATCGGCTACGGCAAGGAGAAGGTCGCGAACTGGTTCGGCGTCGCGGCGCCGGCCGGAACGCCGCCGGCCCTGGTGCAAAAACTGCGCGAGGAATTCGTCAAGGCGTCGCGCGATCCGGAATTGCAGAAGCGGCTGGCGGAGAACGGAACGTTGATCGCCACCAGCACGTCCGACGAGATGCGGACGCTGATGGTCGAGGAGGTCGCGACCATGGAAGGCCTGGTGAAGACGCTCGGCCTTCGTCAGCCCTAGGCGGCGCTCCGACGATGTGCTTGCCTCGCCGCCCGACGCGGCGATAAAGGTGGCGCGAGGGCGGTTAGCTCAGTTGGTAGAGCGCCTGCTTTACACGCAGGATGTCGGCGGTTCGAGTCCGTCACCGCCCACCAGCCTTCGCGCCCGCGGCGCTTCTGCTGGCAAGCCTGTCGCCCTCGCGAGGCTGTCTGTCGAAGCCCGCGCAGCCCGTCCTTCGTTGAAGCAACGGATACAGACGACGGAGGACGGAATGGTCCGTCCGTCGTCGTGCGTCATTTGTCGCCGATCAAACGTGCGGCGCGTTACACCGCCTCTTTGAGTTCCTTGGCGGGGCGGAAGGCCACCTTCTTGCTGGCCTTGATCTGAATCGGCTCGCCGGTCGCCGGGTTGCGCCCCATGCGGGCCGCGCGCTTGCGCACCACCAGGATGCCGAGGCCGCCGATGCGAATACGGTCGCCCTTCTTGAGGTGCTTGGTCACCAGGCCGACCAGGTCGCCGAGGACCGCCTCCGTCTGTTTTTTCGACATCTCGTGGGATTCCGAAAGGTTCGCGGCGAGATGCTTCAGGGTCACGGTCGCTTGTGCGCCCGGTTTCTTCGCTGCCATGGCTGGCCCTCCTCGTTGCAGAACGTGGCCTCAAAGCCACTCATCACGCCGTCGCATTAGACGATTCGGATGGGGTCTGACCATGACTTATTGGCGAAAAATGTGGGTTTTTTCAATGCCGGTGGTGAGAAATCAGCCAATGACGGGCTCTCAGGCGGTGCGCGGCTCGGCGAAGCCTCTGATTTGGCCATGGATATTGACCTTTTGGAGGGCGCGAACGAGTTACCTTGACTTGGGCAGGGCGGGTATTTAACTCCCACGGCGCCCGCGGGGGCGTAGCTCAGTTGGTTAGAGCGTCGGCCTGTCACGCCGAAGGTCGCGGGTTCGAGCCCCGTCGCTCCCGCCATTTCGGTTCTTATTGCGTCGGCGCCAAGCCGGCGATCGCCCGCCGGGGGTGACGTTTTCCCGCGCGAACGCCGCGAACTCAGTTCCGTCTCGGTCATCGCAACCCCTCAACTTTGTCGACGATCTCAAACGCGCGATGGCGTGTTTGATCTAAAGCGTCAGCGCTCGCGAGTTTGCGCGAACGTTCAGACCTGTGATCGCGAGCACGCGTGTGCGCTCGTCCTTCGACCATGCGCCACCTGGACTGGAAAACCCGAGCGCTTGCTTGCGGCCGCTGCTTGATGGGGCCATGCCGCCGGGTCTAGGCTCGTTGTGCCGCAAGTTCGCGTCAAGCGACCGGCTGACGACCGAGGAGACGCTGATGCAATCGCGAAATCTCTTGCTCGCCCTGGGCGCAGCCGCGATCGCGGTTGCGCTGGAACTCGTTCCGGCGCAGGCGCAGGCGCCGATGGCCTTGAGCGGGCAGGTCACTTCCGCCGCCGAAGGGCCCATGGAAGGGGTCATCATCAGCGCCAAGCGCGAGGGTTCGACGACAACGATCTCCGTGGTCAGCGACAGCAGCGGCCGATTCAGCTTCCCCGCGTCGCGGCTTGCGCCCGGCCGCTACTCGCTCGCCATTCGCGCCGTCGGCTATGACCTCGAAGCACCGAAGAGCGCCGACGTCGCCGCCGACGGTACTACGACCGCCGAGGTCAAGCTGCGGCCGACCAAGAACCTGGCCAAGCAGCTCACCAATGCGGAATGGCTTGCGAGCTTTCCCGGAACCGACACGCAGAAGAAAGCGCTGCTCAATTGCATCAGCTGTCACGACCTCGACCGCATCGTGAGCTCCAACCATGACGCGGCCGAGTTCGTGCAGGTGTTCGACCGGATGACCGGCTACTATCCCGGCAGCACGCCGCAGCACCCGCAGCGCCTCCTCGGCGACGCGCGCCGCAACCTCGGCCAGGCCGCGGGGGTGAAGGCGATGGCGGAGTATCTCGCCTCGGTCAATCTCAGCGGGGACGAGGTCTGGAACTATCCGCTCAAGACGTTGCCGCGGCCGACCGG
>DASSJW010000189.1:0-6936 GCA_035690995.1 Xanthobacteraceae bacterium | reverse complement strand
GTTGCGAAGTCGACCGTGGCGAGATCGGAATAGAACGTGCGGATGAAATCATGCCGCTCGTCCGCCAACAGCATGCCCAGCGCGGAGAAATGCGACGGGAACAGCGGCACGACGACCTTGGGAATGAACAGTTCGCGCGCGATCGCCACCACGT
Source organism: Xanthobacteraceae bacterium (assembly GCA_035690995.1). GTDB lineage: Bacteria > Pseudomonadota > Alphaproteobacteria > Rhizobiales > Xanthobacteraceae > VAZQ01. The sequence goes on along the minus strand of DASSJW010000189.1, from coordinate 6,782 downwards.
GCAGCGGTCCCGCCCCGCCCGACGCCACCAGCGCAAAATCGCGGGGATCGTAGCCTTTCGCGACCGACACCTCGCGCACGGCGAGCGACATCTTGGCGATGGCGATCTGGACGATGGCCTGCGCGGCGGCAATCGGGTCGAGCTTCAACGGATCGGCGATCTGCTCCTTGATGCCGCGGCGGGCGCCTTCGGCATCGAGCTTCATCTGGCCGCCGAGAAAATGGTCGGGATCGAGCCGGCCGAGCACCACATTGGCATCGGTGATGGTCGGCGCGCTGCCGCCGCCGCGGTAGCAGATCGGACCGGGATCGGCGCCGGCACTTTGCGGCCCGACCTTGAGCGCGCCGACGTCGTCGAGCCAGGCGATCGAGCCGCCGCCGGCGCCGACTTCGACCACGTCGATCATCGGCAGCATCACCGGATGCCCGCTGGCATAGCCGCCGACGTAATAGCCCGGCGCCATGGTCGGCTCGCCGTCGCGCACCAGGCTCGCCTTGGCGGTGGTGCCCCCCATGTCGAAGGAGATGATATTGGCGGAGCCGAGCGCCTGCCCGACCTGCGCCGAGGCGATGATGCCGCCGACCGGTCCCGACTCCATCATGGCGGCCGGCCGTTCGGTGGCAATCTCTGGCGTCATCACGCCGCCGTTCGAGCGCATGATCGAAAGTGCGCCGCGAAAGCCGATTTCGCCCAGGCTCGCGTTCAGGCCCTTCACATAGCCGCCGACCTTCGGGCCGATATAGGCGTTCACGACCGTGGTCGACATCCGCTCGAACTCGCGGTATTCGCGCAGGATCTCGTGCGACAGCGAAAGGTAGGCGCCGGGCATCGCGGCGCGGATCATCTCGCCGGCGATGCGCTCGTGCGCGGGATTGACGTAGGAGTGGAGGAAACAGACCGCGACCGCCTCGACCCCTTCCGCCGCAAGCGCGCGGCAGGCTTGCGCGATGCCGGCGCGATCGAGCGGGGCGTGCACCTCGCCCGAGCTGAGCAGCCGCTCGTCGACCTCGCGCGTGAGATGGCGCGGCACCAGCGGCCGATGGCGGTGAAACAGCAGGTTATAGGCTTCCGGCCGGTTGCCGCGCCCGATGATATACACGTCGCGCGTGCCGCGGGTGACGACAAGCCCGGTCTTGGCGCCCTTTCGTTCGATCAGCGTATTGATGGCGATGGTCGAGCCGTGGATCAGCTCGTCGATCGCGGCCGCCGCCAGCCCGCTCTTGCGGATGCAGTCGATCACGCCCTGGCCGAGCTGCGCGGGGGTGGTCAGGCTCTTGGCCTGCACGAACCGCCCGGTCGCTTGGTCGAACCCGATCAGATCGGTAAACGTGCCGCCGATATCGATCGCAACAACAATCACGCTACCGAACTCCCCGGCCTTCGGCGCGTTACGCGCTTTCAGGACATGACGTGCAGATTGTGCGGGATTGCCGCATCGCGCCGGCCATAGGCAGGCAGCGGAAAATCAGCGATACTTCGCAAAAAGGCAAGGACCTCCAAGGAGACTGGCGAATGCGGACATGGCTCGCGGCTGTGGTGCTGAGTTGTCTGCCGGTGATGGCGGCCGCACAAGGGACCAACTATCCGACCAAACCCGTGACGATCGTGGTACCGGCGGCCCCGGGCGGCGTGACCGACGCACTCGGCCGCATGCTGGCGCAACGCTTCACCGAAGCCTGGGGTCAGCAGGTCATCGTCGAGAACAAGCCCGGCGCCAACAATCAGATCGCGGCGGAATACGTCACCAAGGCCGCGCCCGATGGCTACACGCTGTTGATCGGGCCGGAAGTGACATTCGTGGTGAACCCCAGCCTCTACCCCAAGCTGGCCTATGACCCGGTCAAGGGCTTCACGCCGATCTCCGGCCTCGTCACCATCAACCACGCGTTGATCGTCAATCCCGCGCTGCCGGTGGAGAACGTGAAGGATCTCATTGCGCTCGCCAAGCAGAAGCCGGGCGAGATCAATTACGGCACCTTCGGCGTCGGGTCGAGCGGCCACCTCAACATGGAGCTGTTCCAGGCGCTCTCGGGCGCGAAATTCCAGGCCGTGCATTACAAGGGCGCAACCCCGGCGCTCACCGACGTGATGGCCGGCCATATCCAGATGATGTTCATCAGCGTCGGCAGCGCCGTTCCGCAGTGGAAGTCGGACAAGGTGAAACTCATCGCGGTCGGCGCCGGCAAACGCATGGCGCTGCTGCCACAGGTGCCGACAGTCGCGGAAAGCGGGCTGCCGGGCTACGAGGCGGTCTCGTGGTTCGGGTTGTTCGGACCGCCCGGGATGCCGGCCGATGTCGTGACCAAGATCAACGCCGAGGTGCGCAAGGTCTTCGCCGATCCGGAGATCAAGAAGAGCTTCCTCGAGCGGCAATATTTCGAATCGATCGCCGGCACGCCCGAGCAGCTCACCGACTACATCAAGGCCGACGAGCCGAAGTGGCGCAAGGTGATCCAGGACGCCAAGGTCAAGGGCGAGTAGTCGGCTGCAGCTGGCGACGCCCTAAGAGGGGTGGCGCGAGACGCGGCCGGGCGTTGCGGCGGCTGATCGTCCCGCGCCCCCATGCGCATCACGAGATCGCTCGCGATCCCTGCAAACCGGGACCTCGCGCGCGACGTCGTCGACCCAAGCCCGGCAATCGCGACGCAGAGCCAAGGATTCGCTGCGCGCCTTACCCCTGGGCGGGCATGCCCCACGTCATCCGTCGCAGGATCTGGTTGCGCTTGAAGATATGGTGACGAAGCGCGCCGATCACATGAATGACCACCACCGCGGCCAGTACATAGGCGAGGACCTTGTGCGATTCCTCGATCCACTGGCGCACGGCGCGATCGACCGTCGTGACGATCGGCGGCACGTCGATCCCGAACACGTCCTTGGTCATGGGGACCCGGAATGTCGTCGCGACCATCCAGCCGGTCACCGACACGATAAAGATGAACACGTAGAGGGAAATGTGCCCGATATGCGCCGCCGCCCGCTCCCACGGCTTGAGATCGGCGGGCAACTCCGGCACTGGATTGAGCCATCGCCACAACAGCCGCACGATGGTCAGCGCCAACAGATCATAGCCGATCGCGGAATGCCCGGCATAATTGGCGAGCCGGTCCGGTCGCGGCGTCATATGCGTCATCCACCAGCCATGCACGAGGAGCAGCAGAATCAATACGGCGCCGATCCAATGCAGAGCCTTGGCGGGCCAGCCCCATGTCGTCGCCGTGTTGAATGTCATGAGCGGGGCCTCTCGCATTGAGCTGCAAGCTTGGAACAATTCTAACCGAGTGCTGCCCTGGCGCAACCGCTCGCCGGTCTTTTGCAAGACGACGGACGGTCGCGTCTCCCGAAGCGGTTCGGAAGAGAGCAGGCGAGGAAGACGCTAAAGCCCCAAGAGCCGTCGCGCGTTGCCGCCGGCGATGGCGGCAATGGTGGCGGAGTCGAAGCCTTCGACCGACGCGACGTGGCCGATCGGATCAAAGTCGGCCATGTCGAAGGGATAGTCCGTGCCCATGATGATGTGGTCGGTCCCGAACTGGCGCACGAGCTCGGCGAGCTGGTGGGGCGTGAAGACCACGGTGTCGAAATAGATCCTTTTGAGGTAGCTGGTCGGCGGCTGCGGCAGCTCGCCGTGCGAATCCGAGCGCGCGCCCCACGCGTGATCGATGCGGCCGGAATAAGCCGGCAGATAGCCGCCGCCGTGCACCGCCAGGATCTTCAGCTTGGGGTGCCGCTCCAGCACGCCGTCGAAAATGAGGTAGTGCAGGGCGATGGTGGTCTCGAGCGGATTGCCGATCACGTTGTTGAAATAGAAGCGGGTGAACCGTTTGGCATCGGTGAAACCGTTGGGGTGGATGACGACGAGCGCGTCGAGCTCTTCGGCCTTCTGCCAGAACGGTGCGTAGTCCGGCTCCGAAAGCTCGCGGCCCGCGACATTGGTCAAGATTTCCACGCCCTTCATGCCGAGCGACTTCACGCAGCGTTCGAGCTCGTTGGCGGCTTCCCCGCCATGCATGAGCGGGACGGTGCCGAGCGCGACGAAGCGGTCGGGCTTGCGCGAGACGTATTCGGCGAGCCCGTCGTTCACCAGGCGCGAGGCCTGCACCGAGATATCCAGCGGCACGGTATAGAAGCACTGGTTCGGCGGCGGCATCACCAGCTGAAGGTCGATGCCCATGGCGTCGAGATCGGCGAGGCGCTCGTCGTAGCCGGTGATACGCGCGCGGATGTCCTCTTCCTGCTTCTGGCTCAGCGCCTTGGTCTCGGGCGTGGCGAAATGCGCAAGCGCGATCGTCGACATGTCGAGATGCGGCTTGACGTAGGCGGCGGCCTGCGGAATGGCGACATGGGAATGAATATCGATGGTGGTGGTCTTCGGCCTGACCTCGCGCCCCGGCTTGCCGTGCTTGCGGGCCGCGGTCGCCTCATACTTATTCCATTGCGTCGCCATTTCCGCTTCGTTCCTTCTGTCGCCTGTGAATGACTGCGCGACGGCAGTCGCGCGATAGCTATCGTGTTCCGGATGCGGTGCAGGGCTGATCCGGGGTTGCCGCACACGTAACGGTCCCGGCCCTGCGGCGCACCATTTCGCTGCGGTCGGTGCCGCACCGCGCCCGGGACAAGTGCGATCCAGCATTGGCGTCATGAGCTAGAACACGCCGAGATGCTGGGAGACAATGGCGTCGTCGAGCTTGATGTCCTTGGCGGGTCCGCGAAACACCACGCGGCCGGTATTGATGATGACGACGTCGTCGGCGAGATCGAGCGTCAGCTTGATATTCTGCTCGACCAGCACGATCGATTGCCCTTCGGCCTTGAGCTGCGCGATGGTGCGTCCGACCTCGGCCACCAGCTGCGGCGCGAGCCCCTCGGACGGCTCGTCCATCAGAAGCACCCGCGGGTTGCCCATGAGCGCGCGTCCGATCGCGAGCATCTGCTGCTCGCCGCCGGAAAGCGAGCCGGCGACCTGGGCCTGCCGCTCGGCGAGGCGAGGAAACGTCTGGAATACCCGCTCCATCGACCAGCCGGCGCCGTTGTCCTGCTTCTGCGCTTGCGCCGCCACCATCAGGTTCTCGCGCACCGTAAGCGTGCGGAACATGCGCCGTCCCTGCGGGACCAGACAGATGCCTTTGCGGGCGATCACGTCGGGCGGAAGACCGCCGACGGCCTCGCCGTAAAGGCTGATCGCGCCCCGCCGCGGCTTGAGGAAGCCCATGATCGTCGCCATGCAGGTGGTCTTGCCGGCGCCGTTGCGTCCGAGCAGGCCGAGCAACCGGCCGGGCTGCAGCGAGAACGAGACGCCGTGCAGCACGTGGCTGTCGCCGTAATAGGCGTCGATGTCGGAGATCGCCAGCGCCTCAGTCGCCAAGATACACCTCCCGGGTGCGCGGGTCGGCGACCACCTCGGCGCGCGTGCCTTCGACGATCACCTCGCCGTAATGCAGGACGGTGATGCGCTCGGCAAAGCCCAGCGCCGTGTCCATGTCGTGTTCGATCATTACGATGGTCACGTCGCGCGGGATGGTGCCGAGCAGCGTGCGGACGGTCTGGCGCTCGCCCTGGGAGAGCCCGGCGAGCGGCTCGTCGAGCAGCAGCACCTTCGGCTTCTGCGCCAGCGCCATGGCCAGTTCGAGCCGACGACGCTCGCCGTAGGACGTCTCGACCACGATCCGCTCGGCGCTGTCGCCGAGCCCGACGCGCTCCAGCGATTCCCGGGCGTTCTTGTAGAGATCGCGGTTGGCGGTCAGGATCGACCACGGATTCCAGCGCCGCTTGTCGAGCCCGAGCAGCGACAGCACGACGTTGTGGATCAGCCGCTCGCGCGGGAACAGCGTGAGAATCTGGTAGGTGCGCGCGAGGCCGAGATGCACCCGCCGCTGCGTGGGCATGCCCCGCAATTCCTGCCCGAACAGCCGGATCGAGCCGGCATCGGCGGTGAGATCGCCGGTAATTAGGTTGAACAGCGTGGTCTTGCCGGCGCCATTCGGGCCGATGATCAGGCGCCGCTCGCCCGGCATGACCGACAGCGACACGTCCCTGGTAGCGGGCAGGCCGCCGAAGCGTTTCTTGAGATGTGCGACTTCGAGCGCCGGGAGCGTCATTGTGCCGGCTCCGAGGCGGCGGCGCGCGCCGACGAGCCCGGTTCAGGGCGAGTGCCCGGCGCGCGCATCATTTTAGCCTCGCCGCGCTGGCCGCTCGCTTCGCTCGCCAGCGCGGCGCGCGCCGACGAGCCCGGTTCAGAGCGAGTGCCCGGCGCGCGCATCATTTAGCCTCGCCGCGTTGGACGCTCGCTTCGCTCGCCAGCGCGGCGCGCGCCGACGAGCCCGGTTCAGGGCGAGTGCCCGGCGCGCGCATCATTTAGCCTCGCCGTGCTGGCCGCTCGCTTCGCTCGCCAGCGCGGCGCTGCTCGCCGCTTTGCGCGGCTGGCCGCGGTTTCGCAAGCGCCGCCACAGCTGCACGCAGCCGGGGACCAGACCATAGGGCATGAACATGATCACGACCACGAAGATCACGCCGAGCAGCGTGTTCCACCGTTCGACATAGGTCGAAATCACGTTCTTCACCAGCGTGATGATGGCGGCGCCGACGATCGGGCCGGTGAGCGTGCTGGCGCCGCCGAGGATCGCCATCAGCAGGATCTCGGCCGATTGCTGCAGCGAGATCGCGTGCGGGCTGAGGAACAGGTTGTAATAGACGTAGAGGACTCCGGCGATCGAGGCCCAGAATCCGGCCATGACGAATGTGAGCCACTGGATCAGCCAGACATTGTAGCCGAGCATGCGCATGCG
>DASSJW010000188.1:0-4047 GCA_035690995.1 Xanthobacteraceae bacterium | reverse complement strand
GCTCGAAGGCGTCGCGGCGCCGCTCAAGATGATCAATGTCGACACCGACATGATCATCCCGAAGCAATATCTCAAGACCATCAAGCGCACCGGCCTGGGCACGGGTCTGTTCTCGGAGAAGCGCTATCGCGACGACGGCAGCGAAAACCCCGACTTCGTGCTCAACAAGTCGGCTTATCGCAAGGCCAAGATCCTCGTGGCCGGCGACAATTTCGGTTGCGGCTCCTCGCGCGAGCACGCGCCCTGGGCGCTCATGGATTTCGGCATCCGCTGCGTGATCTCGACCTCGTTCGGCGACATCTTCTACAACAATTGCTTCAAGAACGGCGTGCTCCCGATCAAGGTCTCGCCGGAGGATTTGGAGAAGCTGTTCGATGACGCCGAGCGTGGCGCCAATGCCACGCTATCGATCGACCTGGAGAAGCAGGAGATCAGGGGTCCCGACGGCGGTGTGGTCAAGTTCGACATCGATGCGCATCGCAAGCATTGCCTGCTCAACGGTCTCGACGATATCGGACTGACCATGGTCAAGAAGGACAAGATCGAGAGCTTCGAGGCGAAGTCCAAAACCTCGCGCGCATGGGCGTGATGTGATCGGCGGACGCAACGCGCCGTCCATGTCAGTCGCCTGCCTGGTTCTTAAGTCACTATAGCCCCATAGCCCCAAAATCCCTGACGGCCCCGGATCAGGTCCGAGGCCGCCCATCCGTCACGCGCGCGCGGTCAGGGGCGCTGATACCGGGGCGGCCCGGCTCATGCCGCCTGCACATGGGCGACCTGATAGAGGCAGGGCTCCGCTTCCTTGATCAGCTCGCCGAAGCGCGGCCATTTCTTGCGGAACTCGGGTGAATGGTGAGCCGCCTTGAGCTGCTCGCGGTTCCTCCACTGAACGTAGTTCACGACATGGCTGCCGTCTTCGCTGCGATGCAGGCTGACCGATACGAAGCCGGGCTGGCTCGCCATGAAGCGGGCGCGCTCTTTCATCAGCTCCAGCACCTCGGCCTGGTTGTCGGGTGGAACCTTCACGGTCGTGATCTGGGTCACCACGCCGTTGTCTTCACGAATCTCGGGCATGTGCGTTCTCCTGTTGTCTCGGGAGATAACGCGCAGCTCGCTGCACAAGTTTCGACCGACATGTGCGGCCGAACGCAACAGGACGAGGATCAGTCCGGCACCGACGGCTGCCAGGAGCCTGCCGGCGCGGGTTGAAGACCGATGACCCCGCTGCTCGCGATCGCGTTCTGCAGGAAGCCCGACGCGCGCACATCATCGATGAAGCGATTGACGGCGGCCAGAACGTCGTGCGTGCCCTTGGGCACGATGATGGTTTGCGGAACGCCGAACAGGCTGTCCGGCAACAGTCTCGATCCGGGCGTTTGCGCCATCAGCGTCGTGAGGCGCTGCCGGTTGGCGCCAAAGGCATCAATTTCTTTTCCGGTCAGCAGGCGCTGGATTTCGGCGGAATTGTTCTCGATTTCGAGCAGCGTTGCCTGCTTCAGCTTGCGTCTCAGATAGAGCGCAATGGAATCATTTCTGATGGCGGCAATCACGTATGCCGCGCGATCGATGTCGGCGACCGCGCGGATCGGCGAGCCGTCGAGCACGAGAAAGCTCTGTTGCACCAGCATGTAGGTTTGGGAGAATTCGACCGTGCCGGCGCGCGATGGCTCATAGGCGACGAAACCGATATCGGCCGCACCAGAGCTGACCGCGTCGATCACGCCTTGCGGATTGGCGGCTGGCTTGAGCTCGACCGGGACGTTGATGCGCTTTCCAAGTTCGCGTGCCAGGTCGGCCGATACGCCGCGAATGACGCCGGTTGCGCGGTCCTGCACCGCCTGCGCCGGATTGCTGCCGAGATAGACCGCACGCAGCGTGCCGCCGGGTGCGATGTCGTTCGCGGATGCCAAACGCACGAGCGCCAGCGACATCAGCAGCGCGGCAACCCATAATCGGCACATGGCGTATCCCGCTTGAAGCCTCACCGGCGGGCTCCGAGCACGAGCCCGTGCGAATTCTGCGCAGGAGTCTTGAGGACGAAGGACCGGCGGGTCAAGCCGGGCGGTGACGGCTGATTTCAGCCCGCCGATTGCGCCTCGAGCGCGCGCTCCTCGATCGCACGCGCGATCGCGACTGTCCGCCGCGCCATATCGGCGTGCAGCCGTTCGACCATGCGGCCGTCGAGCTGGACGACGCCCTTGTCTTTGTTTTCCGGCAGGTTGAAGGCGGCGATGATCTTCCTCGCGTATGCCACCTCCTCACCGCTCGGGGAGAAGGCGGCGTTGCACGGGCCGATCTGGTTCGGGTGAATAAGGGTCTTGCCGTCGAAGCCCATGTCGCGCGCCTCTTCGCATTCGCGCGCGAATCCCTCGGCGTTGCCGAGATCGTTGTAGACGCCGTCGAGGATATCGATGCCATGGGCGCGAGCGGCCGTGACGCAGCCCATCAGCCACGGCACCATGGGCGCGCGCCCGGGGGTGATCTTTGCGCGCGTGTCCTTGGCAAGATCGTTGGTGCCCATGACAAAAGCCGTGAGCCTGGTCTCGACGTCCCTGGCCGCGGCCGCAATCTCGCCGGCGTTGAGCATCGCCAGCGGCGTTTCCATCATCGCCCAGATGCGGATCTTCTGGTCGGCGCTGATGTCGACCAGGCGTTCGGCCACGTCCTCCAGATGGCTGGGAGTCGACACCTTTGGCACCAGCACCGCGTCGGGCTTCGCCTTGGCCGCAGCATTGAGGTCGTCCAGCCACCATTCGGTGTCGAGGCCGTTGATGCGAATGATGACCTCGCGCGCGCCGAACCCGCCGGCGCTCACGGCATTCAGCACTTGCTGGCGGGCGGCAGCCTTGCCATCAGGGGCGACGGAATCCTCCAGGTCGAGGATGACGGCGTCGGCCGGCAGCGTGCGCGCCTTCTCGATGGCACGGGCATTGGAGCCGGGCATGTACAGCACGCTCCGACGCGGGCGAATGGTCATGTTGATGTCCCGTCTTGGTCTGCTTTAGCCTATCGGCCGAATGGCTGCGGTGCCACCCTCTTCAAGCATGCGCAACGCCGCGGACAATCCGTGGTTCGCGGGCGTGGACGGCTGCCGGAGGGGCTGGGTCGCGGCATTTGCGCAAGCCGTCGGCGGCGACGTCCGGGTACGCATCGTGGCGCGTTTTGCCGACGTGCTCGCCGCGCCCGAGGCGCCGAGCGTAGTTGCGGTCGATATTCCGATCGGCTTGCCGGAGCGTTCGGGCCCCGGTGGCAGGGCGGCCGAGAATGCCGTGAGGCCCCTTCTCGGCGCACGACAGTCCTCGGTATTTTCGGTTCCGTCGCGGGCGGCGGTCGCGGCCGCGAACTATCGCGAGGCGTGCAGCATCGCGCTCGCCAGCTCGGACCCGCCGCGCAAGGTATCGAAGCAGCTGTTCATGCTGGCGCCGAAAATCCGCGAGCTTGACGCGTGCCTGCGGGACGACGCCGCGGCCGCGACGCGCGTGTTCGAGGTCCATCCCGAGGTCGCGTTCTGGCGGCTCAATGGAGAACGTCCGCTGGACGAGCCCAAGAAGGTCAAGGGCCGATGTCACGACCCCGGCCTCGCGTTGCGGCGCAGGCTTCTCGTCGCCGCGGGCTTTGCGGCGGAGCAAGTGAATGGCGCGCCGCCGAAGGGGGCCGGTCCCGATGATGTTCTGGACGCGCTCGCCTGCGCCGCCATTGCGCGACGCATTCACGCCGGGTTGGCGCGAGCGTTTCCAAATCCGCCGCCGCGCGACGCGTTCGGCTTGCCGATGGCGATCTGGGCATGAGCGTCGGCGTTACCTGGAATGAAACCCGCTTCAGGTTGAATCACGATTTCGCTCTACGTAATTATTGGGTCGCATGATCTTATCCGAAAAGGCTGCAACTTTTCCGGATCATGCTTTAGGCGCGCCGGCCGCCGCGCGCTGCAGCCAGCGCTGCACGCGCGGGTCGTCGCAGACGGCGACGTTGAACCGCATCCACGGCGAGCGCTCGAGATGCGGCCGGAACACGGCGCCGGGCGCCAGCATGATGCCGTCGCGCGCG
>DASSJW010000187.1:0-2544 GCA_035690995.1 Xanthobacteraceae bacterium | reverse complement strand
GGTTGCACCCAGATCGATCAGGGAATGGGCCGCTTCCGACAGGATTGCGAGGGAACCGCTCATCACGCCGACGACCGCCTTCGCGACCGTCAGGCCCGCGGATGCGGCGATCGAGGAAAGCGCCACCTTTTGTTTGACGTCTTGCATCTTGAGCCTCTGCGACGCGACCGGTAGCGAGACGCGTCATTGGCGTCAATGCGGCAAAACTATTTCCGTGAGGCTCGCTTGCCGCTGGTGCTGCGGGTCATGGGAATGCAAACGAGTTGCATAATGATGATGCATCGCCTCGATGCTCGACGGCACTCTCCAGCCCAGATGCGCGCTGACGCGCTGCCGGCGGGCCTGACGAGCATTGTGCTGAATCGATTTATTTGAACCTCAGCGACTGCCGGTCGAGCGCGTCTGCGAGCACACGGCCAATTTGCGTCAATGGAATCGGCCGCATCATATGCACGTGTTCGCATTCCACTTCATGAACGGAGATCTTTCCGGTGACGTAGGGCTTCCACTTTTCGGGCTCGGGCCGACCGCCATCCAGGGTGGCGGCAAAAAGCAGGACGTCGCCGCTAAATCGTTGGGGCAGGAAATTTCTGGCGAGGCGGCCGTTCTGTTTCATGACCTGGATGACGGCCGTGACCTGATGTTCCTCGAGGTTCGAGAGCAAATCTCCTTCCCGGCGCAGGATATTCAATGCGCTCGCGACGGACAGCGGTTCGTCCCCTGAATAGTAGCCCAGGCCCTTGAGCTGGCCGGCAAGAAGCGTCTCGTCATCTTGATCCGTTTCGCTTTCTGCGTGGCCGGGTGCGGCGAGAGGGTAACAATCCAGCAGGGCAAGCAGAGCGACCTTCTCGCCGTGATGCTGAAGCTGAGTCGCCACGGCGTGAGCGACCAATCCGCCGAAAGACCAGCCGAGAAGATGATAGGGGCCGGTTGGTTGGACTTGGCGAATGAAGGTCAGATAGTCGGCGGCCATCTCCTCAAGCGTGCGGGGGGCCATTTCAGGATGCGTGATGGCGCGCGCCTGCAAGCCGTAGATTGGACGATCGGCTGGTAAGTGCCGCATGAGCCCGGAATAGGACCAACTCAGTCCACCGCCGGGGTGGATGCAGAACAGCGGCGGCAGGTTGCCGGAAGGTCGCAGCGGAAGCAGGACTTCAAGCGGAGAGGGATTGGGCTGGTTGCCGTTGAGGCGATCACAGAGCGCCTCCACCGTCGGCGCCTCGAACAGGCTGCGGATGGCAATCTCCGCATTCAACGTGGAACGGATTCGGCTGATCAACCGTGTCGCCAACAGCGAATGGCCACCGAGCGCGAAGAAGTTGTCGTCGATCCCAACCCGCTCCAGCCCCAACACCTCCGCAAACAATCCGCACAGGATTTCCTCCTGCGGCGTGCGCGGTACCCGCCGTCCCGACAAATGCGCCACGTCCGGCGCCGGTAGCGCTCGCCGGTCGAGCTTGCCGTTGGGCGTGAGGGGAAGGCGATCCAGCATCACAAAGGCCGCAGGAATCATGTGATCGGGAAGGCGGCGCGCAAGGTAGACACGCAACTCACCCGCATCCAGCGCCGCTCCCGCCGCAGCAATTACGTAGGCAACCAGCCATTTGCTGCCACCTCGATAGTCGCGCGCAATCACCGCCGCCTGCGCTACATCCCCATGACGGACCAGCGCCGCCTCGATCTCGCCAGGCTCGATGCGGATGCCATGCACCTTCACCTGTGCGTCCGCACGCCCCAGAAACTCAAGCACGCCGTCGCCGCGCCAGCGCGCCAAGTCGCCGGTTCGGTACATCCGACTGCCCGGAGGGCCGAATGGATCGGCAATAAACCGTTCCGCCGTCAGGCCCGCCCGCCCCAAATAGCCCCGCGCAAGTCCTCTTCCGGCAATGTAGAGCTCTCCGGAAACTCCGACGGCAACCGGCTCCAAACCCGCGTTCAGCACGTAGGCGCGATAATTGGGGAGAGGACGGCCGATCGGGATATAGGTCCCGCGCTGATCCTCCCGGACCGCGAAGCCGGTCGCATCGATCGTGGCTTCGGTCGGACCGTATAGATTCGTAATGTTTGCAACGTTGAGGTGCTGCGAGATCTTTTGGTGCAGCTTGATTGTGAAGGGTTCGCCGCCCAGCACCAGATGGTGCAACGAGGAACCATCCGGCGCGCCGCTCATGAGGCTCTCGATCAGAGCGGGAGTACAGTTCAGGAGAGTGACCTTCTTACGTTCCACATAATCCCAGAACTGAGCGGGTGAGGCTCGAAGCGCATCGCTGATGACAACGATCGCAGCGCCATGAACCAAGGGCAGAGTTGCTTGTTCGATTGAAGGGTCAAAGCCAGGCGAACTCAATAAGGCCACTCGCAGGCCATGCGCGGCGCCGAAGTCAGTTCCCAAGGTGAGAGCCTTGTTGGCGAGACTCGCGTGATCAACGACAACGCCCTTCGGGGTGCCGGTGGAACCGGACGTATAGATGACGTAAGCCGCGTTTTGCGGCTCGAGGCCGGTGTTCGGCGCAGTAGGCGCCCGGCGTGCGATCGCCTCGGCAT
>DASSJW010000186.1:0-4953 GCA_035690995.1 Xanthobacteraceae bacterium | reverse complement strand
GACTGGAACACCATGCCGATATTGCGCTTGTGCGGCGGAACATCGGCGATGGAGTGCTCGTCCAGGAGGATGTCACCGGAGTCGGGCGTGAGAAACCCGGCAATCAGATTGAGCGTGGTCGTCTTGCCCGAGCCGCTCGGACCCAGCAGGGAGACAAAGGCGCCGGCTGGAACGTCGAGCGAGATTTGATCGACTGCTTTGGCCGCGCCGAAGGCCTTTGTCAGCTGGCGGAGCCGAAGCTGGGCCCCGTTTGCCATTGCCGCGGCGGCCAATTCAGTCATGCACGGTGGCATTCTTTTGAGATCGGACGGCGCTGTCCGACCTGACCGATGATGATCCCGCGTTCAATCGGAAAAATCAATTGTTGCGCCGCTATCTTGCAGGCCATGCCGGCCACACGCATAGCGATACGCGGACCGGCCGGTCGCGACGCGGCCCGTTCATCCTGCTACAAGCATCGGAACGCGTGGCAAATTGGTGAGACGATGTCGGTTCTTCTGGACAAGCGTGCAAACGGGGTTGCGGTCGTTACACTCAACCGGCCGCATGTGCTCAACGCGCTCGACGTCCCAGCCAAGGAACGGCTCGGGTCGATCTGGCAGGAGATCGCCGATGACCCTGATGTCCGCGTCGCCGTGCTCGCCGGCGCCGGTGAAAAAGCGTTTTGCGCCGGTTCCGACATCAAGGAGATCAACCGCACCGGACGGATGGTCACCACCGATATTCTGTTGCGCGCCATTCCCGGTGTAGGTGTCCCTCTCGTCAAACCCGTCATCGCGGCGCTGCATGGCTATTGCATCGGCATGGGGATGACCCTGGCGCTGCACTGTGATCTGCGCCTTGCCGCCAAGGGTGCGGTGCTGGGCTATCCCGAGGTGAAGCATGGAATGATATCGGCGGTGAGCGCGCTCCACCTGCCGCAGGTCATCCCGAGCGCCCAGGCGCTCGAGATGTTGCTGATCGGGCGCAACATTCCCGCCGAGGAGGCTTGGCGTTGGGGCCTCGTCAACGCCGTGGTGGACGATGTCGCGGCCGAGGCGGAACGGTGGGCTGCCACGATCGCCAGCTATTCGCCCGCGGCAGTGCAGGCCACCAAGCGCCTGGCGATGTTCTCGCGCCGCACGTCGGACGCGGAGCGCGCCGAAATAGAAGCCGTGCGAGGCATGGTAGAGGCGCGCGACGATTACAAGGAGGGCGCGGCCGCATTTTCCGGCCGCCGATGAGCATGGCTTCGATGAAGGCGGTGACGTTCCGCGACTTCGGTGGTCCGGAGGTGCTCGAGCTCACCGAGGTCGATCGCCCCGAACCCGGTGCCGACGACGTGCTCGTCCATATCCATGCAGCAGGCATCTGCCATCACGATGTCCTTTCCCGCGGCGGCAAGATTCCGGGCGGCCGCCCCGGCGGCATCCTCGGCCATGAGATCGCCGGTGAGATTGCCGCGGTCGGTGAACGGGTTTCGCGCGAGCGTCTGGGCGAACGCGTCGTACTCTATCAGCGTCTGTTCTGCGGCTCCTGCCGTCATTGTCTGAGCGGCCGCCAGGACCTTTGCCGGAACAGCCGCGTGCTGGGCGAGCAGGGTGGCGGCGGGTATGCCGAATTCGCCTGCGTGCCCGCGCGCAACGCTGTCCGCATTCCCGCGGGGCTCGATATGACGGCGGCTGCGCTTGCCGTCTGTCCCGTCGGCACGAGCGTGCGGGCGGCGCTCGGTGTGGCCCGGCTTGAGCCCGGACAAACCGTGCTGATCACCGGCGCGGGCGGCGGACTTGGTCTGCACCAAATCCAGGTTGCGAAGAGCGTGCAGGCGCGAGTGATCGCGGTGACGAGCTCGCCGGACAAGGCCGCGCTCATGCGCGCGGCCGGCGCCGACGAGGTCATTGTCAGCCCCGAGTTGAAATTCAGCGCCGAGGTGTGGCGATTGACGGCCAAGCAGGGGGCCGACGTGGTGCTGGAAAATGTCGTGACCGGGACCTTTCGCGAAAGTCTTCGCTCGTGCGCGCAACACGCAACCGTGGTCGTGCTCGGCAATATCGGCACGCGGCCGGTCGAGCTCGATCCCGGCCTCGTTATCATGCGGAGAATCCGCATCGCCGGATCCGGCAATGCGACGTTCAAGGACGTCCACGTGGCGCTGCATCTGCTCGCCACCGGCGCGGTCAAGCCGTTCATCGGCCGCGTCCTGCCGTTCCCGCAGGCGGCGGAAGGCCACGCCCTCATGGAAGGACGCGCCGTTACCGGGCGGGTCGTGCTGGCGGGTTGGTGAACATGCACATTGCGGCGAAATGGCGCGAGCTTGCCGAGCGACATGGCGATCATGCGGCGATTGTCGACGACCACGGGACATGGTCCTACCGCGCGCTGCACGCGCGCATCGCGAGGTTGGGAAATGCTCTGGCCGGCCTTGGGCTGAGCAAGGGTGATCGCATCGCGCTGCTCATTCCCGATATCCGGGAATATCTCGAGGCCGACTATGCCATCATGTCGGCGGGCTTCGTGCGGGTGCCGCTCGATCCCCGCCTGAGGGGCCCCGAACTGGTGGCGCTGCTGCGTTACGCCGGCGCCGCCGCCTTGGTCACGCACGTCGCATTCGCGCCGACGGTGGCGGCGCTCACCGGCGAGGTCGAGAGCCTCAGGCACATCATTAGTATCGGCGGCGATGGCTCAGGCGGTCATAGTCTCGGCCGCAATTACGAGGCGCTGTTGGCGAAGGCGTCAGAGCAACCTCTGCCTCCGGGCGACGGCGGCGATCTCGCGACCCTCAATTTCACTGGCGGCACGACGGGATCCCCCAAAGCTGCGATGTTGCAGCACCGGAACCTGATGGCCGTTGCGCGCAATACCATTCGCGGTTTCGACATCGGCGGCGACAGCGTCTTTCTCAACGTCCGGCCGCTCTGGCCCATCGCCCAGGTGATCCTGATGTCTCACCTGTTCGCTGGGGGAACGGTGGTGCTGCGTCGATTTGATCCGGAGACGTTTGCGCTACTCGTGCAGCAGGCGGGGGCGACCCGGACTTCGCTGGTGCCGACCCAGTTGCTGCGCTGCCTCGACCACCTGCGCCCGGGTGACGAGCGGCTGCAACGGCTGCAGGCGATCCACGTCGGCGGCTCACGCATCCCACCCGCGGTCTTCGAACGCACGCTTGAGATCGTCGGACCCAAGATCGGCGTTCTCTACGGGCTGACCGAAGCTCCCATCACCTGTTACCTGCCACCAAAGGCGCTCGCCGGGGCGCAGGAGGCGCGATCGGACCTCATGCACTCCGTCGGCCGCGTGCTGGGCGACTATGAGGTGAGAATCCTAGCGTCCGACGCCATGCCGTCGGCCAGTCCCGGCCGATCGGGCGAGGTGTTGATCCGTGGAGATAACGTTATGGCGGGTTATTGGCGGGACGAAACCGCCACCCAAGCCTCGCTGCGCGACGGCTGGCTCCATACCGGTGACATTGGCGAATTCGACGCGGGTGGCAATCTCCACATTGTCGGCCGGCTCAAGGAAGTGATCCGATCCGGCAGCACCACCATCATCCCCAAGGAGGTCGAGGACGTCCTCGTGCTGCATCCAGCGGTCGCCGAGGTCGCCGTGATCGGTTTACCCGACGTCGAATGGGGCGAGGCGGTGACGGCCTTTGTGGTCACCAAGCCCGGCATGTCGGTCGCAGAGTCCGATCTGGTGGAGCATTGCCGCGCCAGGCTTGCCGGCTACAAGAAGCCGCGCTCGATCCGGTTTGTGGCAAGCCTGCCGCGCTCGCATTACGGCAAGGTGCTGCGGGCGCGATTGATCGCGCAGACGACGACGTGACGGCTGCCGACGTCAGGCCCTCGATCCGATGGGCTCCTCTTCTCCGGCAAGGAGAGGATGGACGAGCAGATCAGATCCTGATCGGGTAGGGGTCACAGGCTTGAATCGCATCCCGTCGAGGGATCCGAGCAGGGGCGTATTCGGCCGGTTGGGAATGAGTGCCCGATGTCCAGCGCAACACTTCTGACTGCCGCGATCATCCTGACCGTCATCGCCGTCTATCAGTGGGCGGCCCGACTCGGCGCATTGGGGGCGGCGCAGATGGACTTGATGACGCGCTATTGGCAGGGCGCGCTCGGAGTGACCGCACTGGCCGTGGGGTGTTGGCTGGCGTGGCTGAGCGCATAGTGCGTGATCCCGAAAAGTGGGCACCGGTTTTCGGAAAAGATCACGCACAAACAAAAAGCTAGAGCGGGATGATGACTCGACTAAAAATCATCCCGCTCTTGCCCGGCGCGTCCTTCGCGGCCTCGCCTGTCAGACCGGCCGAGAAGGTGGCCGCACGGCCGGCGCTATCGATCGACGCCGAAGCCTTCGAGGTCGATGTCGGGACGGCGCCCGGACACGATATCGGCGACCACCCGCCCGCAACCGCAGGCTTGCGTCCAGCCGTTCGACCCCTGGCCCAGGTCGAGGAACACGTTGCTGAATTTCGTGGCCCCGAGATAAGGCGGGCCATCCGGCGTCATCGGGCGCAGCCCCGCCCACGCGTTTATCGTTTCTGCAGCGGCGCCGCGGTCGCGCGCCGCGTGCGGGAAAAACTCCCGCAGGCTGTGCAGCACGGTCGCCGGACCTGACGGACGGATCGAAGCATCGTAGCCGGAGATCTCGGCCAGACCCGCGGCGCGCAGGCGCGTCCCAAGCCGGGTCATCATGACCTTGGAATGCTCGTCCATGACCGAGGATCGCGGCCCCGGCATGCCCTCCTCGAGGTCGAGGGTGACGGAGTATCCCTTCACTGGATAGATCGGGAGATCGATGCCGAGCGGACGCAGGAGGCGGGGCGCCTCGTTGCCAAGAGCGACGACATAGGCGTCCGCATCGAGCGGACCTCGATTGGTAATGACCCCGGTCACGCGCTCGCCTTCGAGCCGCAAGCGCTGCACCGTCGTGTTGAATTTGAAGGTGACGCCGCGCCGGGACAGAAGCTCG
>DASSJW010000185.1:0-6169 GCA_035690995.1 Xanthobacteraceae bacterium | reverse complement strand
CCGTGTCCGACATTTTCCAGGAAGTCGACGAGGAGGTTCGCCGGGAGCAGCTCAAGAAGCTGTGGGAGCGGTGGGGCAACTACGTCGTCGCTGCGGCGATCCTGCTCGTTGCCGGCGTGGGCGCTTGGCGCGGCTATGAATGGTGGGAGGCGAAGAAGGCCGCCGAGAGCGGCGCGGCCTTCGAGGCTGCCGCCACGCTCGCCGAAGCCGGCAAGCGCAGCGAGGCCGAGGCCGCCTTCGGAAAGATCGCCGCCGACGGCACCTCCGGTTATCGCCATCTCGCGCGCTTGCGGGAAGCAGCCGAGCTCGCGCAGACCGATCCCAAGGCCGGCATCGCGGCCTATGACAAGATCGCCGCCGACGGCGCCGTCGGTCCGGTGCTGCAGGATCTTGCCGCGTTGCGCGCCGGTGCCCTTCTCATCGACGCCAACTCCTATGAAGAGGCGCGCCGCCGGTTGGAGCCGCTGACCGCCAACGATCGCACCTTCCGTCACACCGCTCGCGAATTCCTGGTGCTGGCCTCGTCGCGCGCCGGCGATACCGCGGCGACGAAGCGCTGGTTCGATTTGATGATGACCGACGTGCAGACGCCCGCCGCCACCCGCTTGCGGGTCGAGAAACTGATGGCGCTGGGCGCCAGCCCGAGCAACACTTGAGGGGGCGCATCATGAACCGCTTTGCGCGCGTCGCTTTGACCGCATCGGTGCTGTCGGCAAGCACCTTGCTCGCCGGCTGTGGAAGCTTCGATCCGACCAGCTTCGACCCCACCGCCATCTTCGATTTGGAGATTTTCAACACCAAGAAGAAGCTGCCGGGCGAACGCAAGGCGGTGTTCCCTGAGGGCACGCCGGGCGTCCCGCAAGGCGTGCCGCAGGAACTGGTCAAGGGCTATCAGGAGCCAGCGGCGCCGACGCAGGAAGCGCAGGCTGCCGCGCCGAAGCCGCCGCCGGCGGAGGCCAAGCCGAAGCCCAAGCCTCAGCCCAAGGTCGCGGCGAAGCCCAAAGAAGAGTCGACACCGACCGCGGTCACCGTTCGTCCATCCGCGGCACAGGCGCAGGCGCAGCCACCGGCGCAACCACAGCCCCAATCCCAGGTCCAATGGCCGGATCCGCCGTCCACTCAACAACGGCCCGCCGCCGGCGGCGGGTGGCCCGCATCGCCGCAGCCGTCGGGCGGAGTCGCTTGGCCAGATCCACCGGCGATGCGCTGATTGCGCTGCCCGCGGCCGCCGGGTATCGCGGCATGCGCAACACACGGCGGCGGTCATGAGCTTCACCGTCGCCATTGTCGGGCGGCCCAATGTCGGCAAGTCGACGCTGTTCAATCGCCTCGTCGGCCGACGCCTCGCACTGGTGGATGACCTGCCCGGCGTCACGCGCGATCGGCGCGAGGGCCGGGCGCAACTCGGCGATCTCGGCTTCGCTGTCGTCGACACCGCCGGCCTCGAAGAGGCCGCGCCGGAAAGTCTGAGCGGCCGTATGCAGGAGCAGACCGAGGCCGCGATCGCGAGCGCGGATGCGATCCTGTTCCTGATCGACGCCCGCGCGGGCGCGCTGCCGGCGGACCGCGCGTTTGCCGACCTCGTGCGCCGTTCGGGCAAGCCGGCAATCCTTGTCGCCAACAAGTGCGAGGGCAGGGCGGCGGGGGCCGGCGTGCTCGAGGCCTACGAACTTGGCCTCGGCGAACCGGTCGCGATCTCGGCCGAGCACGGGGAGGGCCTTGCCGATCTTTACGAGGCGCTGCAGGCGGCGCTTCCCGAAGCCACCGTGCCGCCCGCCGAGGCGGAATCGGCCGCTGCCGACAGCGGCGGCGAGGAGCCCGGGACACCACGTCCCATCCGCATTGCCGTGGTCGGCCGCCCCAATTCCGGGAAATCGACGCTGATCAACCGCCTGCTCGGCGAGGAGCGGCTGCTGACGGGGCCGGAAGCCGGCATTACTCGGGACGCCATCGCGGTCGAGCTGACCTGGCACGGCCAGCACTTCCGCGTCCACGACACCGCTGGCATGCGGCGTCGCGCCCGCATCGAGGAGAAGCTCGAAAAGCTGTCCGTCGCCGACGCGCTCAATGCCATTCGCTTCGCCGAAGTGGTGGTGCTGCTGATGGATTCGGAAAAGCCGTTCGAGGAACAGGATCTGCGCATCGCCGACCTGGTCGAGCGCGAGGGGCGTGCGCTCGTCATCGGATTGAGCAAGTCGGACCTCGTCGCGCAGCGTGCCGGTGCGTTCAAGACGCTGCGCGAGCAAACCGACCATTGGCTGCCGCAGGTCAAGGGCGTGCCGGTGGTCGCGGTCTCAGGGCTGACCGGGGAGGGGCTCGACCGCTTGATGCAAGCGGTCCTCGATGCCCACGAGGTGTGGAATCGACGGGTGGGAACGAGCGGGCTCAATCGCTGGCTCGCGGATGTCGTTGCCGCCCATCCGCCGCCGGCGGTCTCGGGCCGGCGCATTCGGCTCGACTACGTCACCCAACCGAAGAGCCGGCCCCCAACTTTCGTGCTGTTCACCAGCCGCGCCGATGCCGTGCCCGACGCCTATCGGCGCTATCTCGTCAACAGCCTGCGCGACACCTTCGCTCTGCCTGGCACGCCGATCCGGCTCACGCTGAGGGAGAAGAAGAATCCGTATGCGAAAAGGAAGTCGCGAAGCTAGCCGCGACGGTGATCTGCACCTCTGGCTGTTGGAGAAGGACAATGCGCTGCAGATCGAGACGGGTGCCCTCGCTGGCAGTCCTGGGTTTGGCCTCGGCGACGTTGTTGTCTACAGGCGCGCTCGCTGCCGATCCCTGCACCGGGCACAAGCTGCTGCGCACGCCGCGCCCGGAATTGAGTTGCGGCAATGTTAAACCCCGGATTTACCCGTCGCCCGACGGCACGACGCGTGCCCTGGTGTACCCGGTCGATATCAGCCTCAACGCCACGCCCGACATGGAGAGCCGGGTCGTGATCCGCACCGCCAAGGGCGAGACGCTGACGTCGAAGGATTATGCCTCGCCGCGAGGCTTCAACGGATACTATGTCGTCAATGCCAAGTGGTCGCCCGACTCGAAGTTCTTCGTGTACAGCCTGTCCTCTTCGGGCGGCCATTCGCCGTGGCAATTTCCGATCGCGGTGTACAGCCGCGCCAAGAATGCGTTCGGCCAATTCAGCGACATGATCGACGGCAAGCCGTCTCTGTCGGCCGATTTCAAGTTCACCGGACCGCATACGTTGATCGCCAGCACATGGAAGCAAGCCGGAGCCCTGGATGACCGGGTTCCCGTCACCGTGGATCTCGAAGACGCATTCGGCAAGCTGCCGCCGTCCCCGGATTAGAGCATGACTCCTGAAGGGCTGTAGACCATCGAACGCGCGTCATGGAAAGCGAATGAATACTAAAAGGCCAATCAGGTATCACCGGGCTTCGGACCGAACTTTCCTATCCCGGCCTCGCGGAACTTCTGGATGATTGCGTAGTGGAGATCGCTCCTGACCGACAGGCCTTTCTCGACCTCCGCCACGACGCAACGCAGTTCGAATTCCAGCGCGGTTTCACCGAATGCCACCAAGAACGCGGCCGGAGGCGGGGTCTGGACGACCTGTGGATGAGCATTGGCGATGTCGGTCAGGATGTCGCGCACCCGGTCCGGGTCGGTTTCGTAGCCGACCCCGACCTTGATCACGATTCGGCCCAACCGGTTCGCGCGCGTCCAGTTCTTGACGACGCCGGTAATGAACTCCGAATTCGGAATGATGACACTGGCTCGATCGAATGTCTCGATCTCGGTTGCGCGCACGCGTACGCGCCGGACCCAGCCTTCTTCGCCTTTCACGACGATGGAGTCGCCGACGCGGATCGGCCTCTCGGTGAGCAGGATAAGTCCCGACACGAAATTCGAAACGATGGACTGCAGCCCGAATCCGATACCGACCGAAAGGGCGCCGGCGATCAGCGCGATCTTCTGCAGGTCGAATCCGAGCCCGGTGAGCGCAAATGCTATCGCCGTGATCGCCCCGACGTAGCCGAAGATGGTGACGATCGAGAGCTGCAGACTGGGCTCGAGGGCGGTGCGGGGCAGCAATTCCCTTTCGAGCCAGCGCTGCATGAGACGCACGACCACCAGGAGCAGCACCAAGACGACGATGGCGGCCAAGATCGCCTGAAACGACACCCGGATCTCGCCGATCTTGAATCCGAACGGAATGTTTCGGACCGTGTCGAACAGGTCGGCGGTGGACACTTCCCAAGGACCGATGATCAGCAGAAAAGCCGATACTATCAAAAGTACGCGAATCAATGCGGACAGCAGCGCTCCGCTGAGGCCGAGCGTGCGAGCGTTGATGCCGAGGCTCTCCGCGAGCATCTGTCCCTTCGCGGTTTGCTCGTTGATCGAGCCGAACAGAGTCTGTGTGATGACGAGCAGCAGGAACAGCGCGCCGAATACCGCTGCGGCGACGATCACGCGCAGCGATATGAACGCTGCTACGCCGGCATAGCCTGCAACAAGCGCTACCACGATCAGGAGCGCCATCAGCAAGCCCAGAGGGTGGGCCCAAGCCGCGGCAATGAGGGCGTCGCCGCGGTTCTTCTTGATGCGTCCCAGCCGGATGACGAGGTGAAGGAGGAACGCGGCCGTTACCGCCGCGAACAAGGCGTTGGTGGCGACGGTGATGATGAGCGGTGCGAACAAGGTCTTGTGCACGACTTGCAGGACGATCAGGAGCCCGAGTGCGCGCGACGACCAGACCAGATGATTGTAAAAGCACGACGCGGTTTCGTCGTCTTCCTGCACCAGCCGGCGCTGGGGGTGCTCGGGCGCAAGCAGCCCGCGCGCCACGCCATGGCCGAATGCGGCCGCCGCCATGCCGGCGACGATCCCCTGAGCGATTTGCTCGAGACGCACGGTCAGCAGACCGAACGTTGTCAATGCAAGCAAAGCTGCGAAGCCGGCAAGCGGCATGCGGATCGCGAACCAGGCGAACACCCACAGCGCGGCCCAGGCCTTGGCCGATCGGGTATTCGACGGCTCTCCGATGAGCCGAGGAAGCCACCATCGCGTCAGTGCAAACGCGAGCGCGATGACAATGATGATAATGAGAGCGGCGGCTGCCCAACGCGGGCGGGTATGATGTTCGCTCCAGGCATCAAGCAGCGCTTCTATGCTGCGCAGCTCGATCGGCAGGGCGCGGTAAACGTCGCTCCAGAAGGTCGGATCGAGTACGCTGGGGCTGCGCGCGAACAGCTCGTTGGCGTACAGCGCATGGCGTTTCTGGGCGACGCGATCACCCAATTGGCCGGTCCTAACGGTGAGAACGCGAGCCTGTTTCAGCTCGCCGTCGACATCGTTGAATTGCTCCGTGAGTTCCTTGCGTTGGCTGGCGATCTCCGGGCTTTCGGCGGGGGCGTCCTTGGCTGGCGCGGGACCCAGCTCCTTCAGCCGGTCCCCAGCCTCCTGAGCCCGTGGCTCGAGCCAGTCGATTTTCTTCCGCAGGATGTCCGCGGACGAATTGAGGGTGTCGCGGAAGCCGGCGAGGGTTTCCGCCGTTATGTCCTCGCTGTCGACCGCGGCCTCGATCTCGTCCAATGACTTCTTGATCTCTTCGACCGAAGGTTCTTCGCCTGACTCGGCCCAGGCATTCCTCTCGAACACCGCGCTTGCGATGAGCAGCAGGGCGGCGGCCAATGTCCACAGAACAAACTGGCGCCAGATACCCGACCGAGTGCGTCCGATGGTCATGAGACTTCTCCTCTGGCGGAGTGCGGTGTCATGCAGGGGTGACGAAATCAAGATGTCGATCGGGCGCCGAAGCGCGACCGGGCGCCATATCGGTTCCTCCATGGGCCTTGAGACGAAGCGTGAAAGCCCTCGATCTTTACCGCGGCGGCGGGACGGACGGCCCGGGAACTACGGGGCCGGCTTATATTCCAAATGCGCCGGTCCTCGCGGCGGTCAGGATGGCGGATGGAACTGGAGGAACCTGCCGTCACGATAGGCGTAGAGCTTGCCGCTCTCCTGCATGCTTGGCAGGCACAAGGCGACGATGCTGTCCGCAACCTTGTCCGGCGCTTCCAGCGTCATCGGGTCCTCTCCCGGGAACGCCTGCGCGCGCATACGGGTGCGGATCGGCCCCGGTGTGAAAAGATTGACGCGGACATTCGTTGTTGCGGTCTCCGCCGCATAGGTGCGCGCG
>DASSJW010000184.1:0-3781 GCA_035690995.1 Xanthobacteraceae bacterium | reverse complement strand
ATTCACCACCAAAAATGCTCGCATCAAACTTAAGCATCTATACCCTGCAATCTGACTGAATCAGGCGACTAGGATCCCCGCTCCGAATTCGCACACGCCTCATGGCCTAAATGCCATCGAGTCTTATACGGTTGCGTTGTGCCGCCGCGTACGGGACGATCTGGACCGATGACTGAAACAATTCTCCTCACCGGCTTCGGCCCGTTTCCCGGCGCACCCTACAACCCGACCGGACCGCTGGTCATGGCGCTGGCGCGGCGGCGCCATCCCGCCTTCGCCAATGTGCGTCGCGTCGCGCATATTTTTCAGGTGAGCTATGAGGCCGTGGATCGGGAACTGCCGGCGCTGCTCGAGCGCGAAAGACCCGCCGCGTTGATCATGTTCGGGCTTGCCACGCGCGCCACGCAGGTGCGGGTCGAAATGCGCGCACGCAATGCGATCACGCGCATGGTTCCCGATGTCAGCGGTCGAATCCCGCTCGCCGCCGCCATTCGTCCCGGGGCGCCCCCGACAGTTCCGTTGCGCACGCCGGCGCAGCGGCTGTTGTCTGCCGCACGCGCGACCGGTGTGCCGGTCGCACTGTCGCGCGACGCCGGCCGCTATCTCTGCAATTACTTGTGCTGGCGGGCCGCCGAGGCCGCCGGCGCCGACGCACCCCGCCTGGTCGCATTCGTGCATGTCCCGGCGGTGCAGCGCGGGCACGGCGGCGCGCGCCGGACATCCTTGACGCTCGGTGACCTCACGCAGGCCGGCGAGGCGATCGTGCGTGCGGCGGTCCTGGCGGCGCGCTGAACTGACCACAAGAAAACGGGGCTCCAACCTGAGCGCCCCCCTTGCATGACCTCGCCTTCGTCAACATTGCGTGCTTTTAATGTGCCGCTGTGACGCATCGCCATTGCGCACAATCGCCAGCAAGCGCCATATTTCAGTCGGGAACCCACGTCTCATTCACCTCAATGCGCCCCGTTCGAAAAGTGCTCCTCGTTATTCTCGGCCTCTTTCTTCTTCCCCTCGGTCTCCATGCGGCGCTCTATGCCAGCAAGGAGCGCCCGGCGAGCTTTCGCGACGCCGACTGGTCGAGCGTCGGAATGCTGCCCGCGGCCAATGCGGATCGCGAGGCCAGGCTCCTCGTCTTCACCGGACGTACCGGCCGCTGGAAGGGCATATTCGCCGTCCACAGCTGGGTCGTCTTTAAGCCGGAGAACGCGAGCAGCTGGAGCCGCTACGACGTGGTCGGCTGGGGACAGCCGGTGCGCAACAATGGCTGGGCACCCGACGGACGCTGGTTCGGCGACGTGCCGCGCGTGCTGGTCGATGTGCGCGGAGCGGAAGCCGCTGCGCTCATTCCAAGGGTCAAGGCAGCGATCGCGGACTACAGCTACAGCAATTTCGGCGACTATCGCATCTGGCCCGGGCCCAACAGCAACACCTTCACCGCGACCGTGCTGCGCGCCGTACCGCAGCTCGAGACCACGCTGCCTTCGAACGCGGTGGGCAAGGACTTCCGTCCCTACCCCTATGTCGGCCTGACCGATAGCGGCACCGGCATCGAAGCTTCGCTGTGGGGCCTCCTCGGTGCCAAGCTCGGCTGGGTGGAGGGCATCGAGGTCAACTTTCTGGGCCTGGTCGCCGGCCTCGACCTGCGGCATCCCGCGGTCAAGTTGCCAGGCTTCGGCCGTATCGGCCTCGATGATGGGACGGCGATGGCCGCGCCTGCCCCCACCAAGTGAGTCCCGTTTGGCGTCCCGGTGGCGGGATGCAACGCATTGCTTTCGCTTCGGGTCCGCCGATGGCACCCGCCATTCCCGCTTACGCCGCGTTCTCTGCACAACGATTCCGTTACACAATTTTGTCCGCGGACCACGCCGGCCGAAGGTGACGCCGGCGAAAGGCTGTGCGACCCTCTGTTGCGGAACAGCGGACGAGGCCGATGCGCGATACCTGGCCACTGCTCGAGCAGATCGCCTTCCCCCCGATCCGGCGGGGACGGCTCGACACGTTGCAGGTCAATCTCGGCTACCGCTGCAATCAATCCTGCGTGCATTGCCACGTCAATGCCGGCCCGAATCGCACCGAGGAAATGTCGGGCGAGATGGTCGAGGTCGTCCTCGCCTTCCTCGCCACCAAGCACCCGGCAACGCTCGACATCACCGGCGGCGCGCCGGAACTCAACCCGCACTTTCGCAGGCTCGTGCGCGCGGCACGCAATATGGACGTGCACGTGATGGATCGTTGCAATCTGACCGTCCTCGACGTGCCGGGACAGGACGATCTCGCCCAATTCCTCGCCAGCGAGCAGGTCGAGATCACCGCGTCCATGCCGTGCTATCTCGAAGACAACGTGGATCGGCAACGCGGCAAGGGCGTGTTTGAAGCCTCTGTGCGCGCCCTGCAGAGGCTCAACAGGCTGGGCTACGGACGCGCTGAGACCGGACTCGCACTCAACCTCGTCTACAATCCGCAGGGACCGGCGCTGCCGCCGCCGCAGGAAACGCTCGAAGCGGACTACAAGCGCGTGCTCGGCGAGCGTTACGGCATTGCGTTCAGCCGGCTCTATACGCTGGCCAACATGCCCATTCAGAGGTTCGGCGCGATCCTCCTCGCCAAGGGCGAGTTCGATCGCTACCTCGATCTGCTTCGCCACGCGCATCTCGACGCCAATCTCGCGCACGTGATGTGCCGGAACCTCATCTCGGTCGATTGGCGGGGCTACGTCTACGACTGCGATTTCAATCAGATGCTGGATCTACCCTTCGAGCGCGATGCGCGCGAGCAGGTCCGCTTGGCGGACCTGCTCCATGCCGAGATCGCCGGCAATCCGATCCGGGTTGCCGGCCACTGCTACGGATGCACCGCGGGGCAGGGATCGAGTTGTGGCGGCGCGCTGCGAGAAGCGGCGCAGTGAGCACGCTGCCCGTTCGACCTCGAAACGGCTCCTGTCGCAGAACTCCGGCGTGAACCTTTTGATTCATCATTGCCCGGCGTCAGCCGACAATTCATCATGCTGCCACCAGCGGAAGGCCTGCCTACGGCTGGGCCGAGATCATTGTCATGTCGAAGCTCTCGATCATCGTGCCGGTGCTCAACGAGGGCGAGGGCATTGCCGCCGCGCTCGATGCGCTTGCCGTTCTGCGCTCGCTCGGCACCGAGGTGATGGTGGTCGACGGCGGCAGCCGCGACGCCACGATCCAGCGGGCACGACTGCGCGCCGACCGCGTCATTGCAGCGCCGCGCGGGCGCGCGCTGCAGATGAACGCGGGCGCCGAGAAAGCCTCAGGGGACGTGCTGCTTTTCCT
The DNA here is from genome assembly GCA_035690995.1 of Xanthobacteraceae bacterium. Classification (GTDB taxonomy): domain Bacteria; phylum Pseudomonadota; class Alphaproteobacteria; order Rhizobiales; family Xanthobacteraceae; genus VAZQ01. The sequence continues at coordinate 485 of DASSJW010000184.1, read as the reverse complement.
CCACGCCGACACCCGACTGCCGGCCGACGCGGACCACGTGGTGCTCAACGGCCTGGAGCGGTCGGGCCGCGTCTGGGGGCGTTTCGACGTCGAGATCGAGGGCCGGTCGCCGCTGCTGCGCATCATTGCAGGGGTGATGAACCTTCGCTCGCGGCTGACCGGCGTTGCGACCGGCGACCAGGCGATCTTCGCGCGACGCGACGCGTTCCAGGCCGCCGGTGGCTTCCCGGCAATTCCGCTGATGGAAGACATCGAACTGTGCAAACGCCTCAAGCGCCTGAGCCGGCCGCTCTGCCTGCGCGAACGCGTCATCACCTCCGGCCGCCGCTGGGAGAAGCACGGCGTCCTCAACACCGTCGTGCTGATGTGGCGCCTGCGGCTCGCCTATTTTTTCGGCGCCGATCCAAAAGAGCTTGCGCGACTCTACGGCTATGAATGAGCCGGTTGCCGTCGCGGTATTGGCCAAGGCGCCGATCGCGGGTTTC
>DASSJW010000183.1:0-8604 GCA_035690995.1 Xanthobacteraceae bacterium | reverse complement strand
GAACGGCGTGGAATCGTGGTCTTCGGCGCGGACCTATGGGCGAGCGACTGGGAGGCAATGTCGCCGCAGCAGCAGCTCCATCTGATCGAGCGCCGGCTCGAGGCCAATCGGGGCGGAATCGTACTGTTTCATGATACCAGGAAGCAGACTGCCGCAATGCTGCCCGGCTTCATCCAGGTCCTGAGGAAAGGCGGCTACCGCCTTGTGCATGTTGTTTCGGCGAAGCCGTGAGGGGCGCACTGGTGCTTGTGCCGCCCGGCTGGCTTCGCCCCCGTGTCATCGCCGCCACAGATAGGATTAATTGCTCCCAATCGGGGCCATTAAGGGGTCATTAAATTGCCTCCCCCTACTGTTTGGGTAAGCTCGTTAAGAAGTGACTCACCATATGGGCCCGGGCGTATCTCGGGATTGTCCAGAAACCGAGGTAAAACGGGGGCATGCGCAGCACCATCGCCGCGTCATTCTTGCTGGCGTCCTTGATCGGCATCGGGACGGCCAGCGCCACCGAATGTCCTCCGGGCGCACTCGGAGTCAGTCGCACCATCGTCGTGGACCCCAGCGAGCATGTGCGCCTGGGCTCCATGCAGTACGGCGAGTCGTTGCCGCTCAACGACCACGAAGTCGTTCTGACCTTCGATGATGGTCCGCTGCCGCCCTACACCACCCGCATCCTCGACACGCTCGCCTCGGAATGCGTGAAGGCGACTTTCTTCATGGTTGGGCGGATGGTGCGCGGTTATCCCGCAATCGCACGCCGCGTCTACAGCGACGGCCACACGGTCGCCAACCACAGCCAGAACCACCCCTTCACCTTCCACAAGATGACGGTGGATCAGGCTTCGCAGGAGATCGAGGACGGCTTTGCCTCGCTGCGCTTCGCGCTCGGCGACCCGAAAGCTATCGCTCCATTCTTTCGCATTCCCGGCCTGCTCCGGCAGAACTCGGTTGAGCAATACCTGGCCGCGCACAACTACATGACCTGGAGCGTGGATTTCGCCGCCGACGACTGGACCCACATCAACAACCAGGAAATCGCGCGACGTGCCATCAGCCGGATCGAGGCGCGCGGCAAGGGCATCTTGCTGCTGCACGACATTCAACCCGCGACCGCGCTCGCCCTCCCCGAAATCCTGAAGGAGCTCAAAGCCCGCGGCTTCAAGATCGTCCATGTGGTGCCGGCAACTTCGGATCTGCCGAAGACCGCGACCGAGCCCCAGCAATGGGCCGCCCGCCACACGCCCGAGCCGAAGATCTGGCCGCGCACGCTGGTCACGGGCGAGAGCCCGGAGCCGGTCCTGGCGGCGCCGAGCCCCGCGAGTTTCGGCATCGAGAAATTCGGCCCTGTGATCAAAGTGGCGATGGCGCAAACCTTCGAACGCAAGATCGCCAGCGACGGCGCTGCCCCGTTGCCGCCCGTCGCGTTGTGGCCCCGCCCGGTGGCCTATGCGGTGCCGGCTGAGGCCCAGGTGCTGCCCGTGCCTGGAGCCTACAATTTCAAGTATTCCCGCGTCTTCCGGTTGGGTCCTCCTGAGAAACCGAAGGTCGTGGCCAAGAGACCAGCTGCGGCGCGGCCTGCCGCGGCTCAGCCGTCGGGCGGCCTGTTCGGCCCGGCGCCAACCGCCCGTCCGCGCGCCTACGGCCATCAGCTGACGGTGGCACGGCCCCCGACCAATCTGAGCGCGCCGCAGTTCCGCTGAACGCACGGTTGGCTGGCGCTGCCACTCTCCACAGCCGCAAAAACAAATTCGCCGGATCGTTGACCCGGCGAACCTCGATTAATTCGGCCCCTGAGGGCGCTGAACGCATGCTCGCGTTCAGCGCAAGCAAAGATGCCCGCGAGACGACCTCAGAGTCGCATCACCAGCAGCGCCAGCGACGGCAATAGCCGCGCCATCCGCGCCAAGTGCACCAGCAGCGCACCTGACTCACGGTTCCGATGTCCGCCGCCGCTTGCCCGATAGCCGCAACGTTCGCCGGGGCCGATACCGTCGGCACCGCGCTTACAAGCGAAAGCCCAGCCGCAACAATAGCTCCAAGCAAGATTGAACGCATTGCGTCCTCCTTGAGTCGCCCACGAGACGAACTTAGCCGATCAATACTTCGCCGCAAACCTGGATTCCCGACGATGACCGTCAAATACGGGCTGGGCGGCGGCGCACGGAAACAGCAACCAACCATTGCTTGAGCGGAGCACCGCGCATCCGCGCGCACAGCCGCTTCGGGCGCGCGAAGGGCACGAAGCTGCGCGCCCATGGCGTGTCGTCTCCAAGGATTCCATCGGGCTGGTCATCGGTGTGTCGGCCTGCTGCACCGCACGTGGACGGACTGGGATACCGGAGGCGCACCGCGTCGCGGCCAGCACACCTGCCATGCACACACGCTTCCTTAGTAAAGCTGCGAATCAGCATCCTATTAAGTGCATACGTTCCTTTGCTGGAGGGGCGCCATGCGACTTCATCGAAACATGGTTGTGTGCGTCACCACCACCGCTGCGCTGATGGTTCTCGGACATTTTGCTCCCGATGCATCGGCGCGAGATAATGGCCAGTGGGAAAGCTCGCCTCCCCACGTGCGACGGTGGTTTCAAGGGCTGAAGCAACCCGACAATCCCAGAGTATCGTGTTGTGGCGAGGCCGACGCTTACGAAGCCGACATCTTCGAGGTCGACGGCGGCCGCTACGTTGCGGTCATCACGGACGGCAAGGGGGAGATCCCGAACGGGACACGAATCCCCGTACCCAATCACAAGATGAAGTGGGACGAGGGAAACCCCACGGGACACGGCATCATCTTCATCGGCCTCCAGGGACAGGTTTACTGCTACGTCGCCCCTGGCGGGGTGTGAACGACGTCGCGGGCGCAGCCGTCCCCCATCGACATACCGGTCGTGCTGCGCGTGACGCGCGGCCGGGGACGGCCGGCAATATTGCATCCGGCGCTCGCCCTTGGCGGGGCTGCGACCCTTCCGACGACTTGCCAACCCTGCAAACCGCGCTGCGGCGCGTTTCACGCTCAGTTGATCGCGCGTGGGGCTTGGAACCAACGAAGTGTAAACCAATGTCATTAGTGGGACGTGTTTAAAGGGGATCACCCCATGAGTGTCATCTCAACCGGTATAGGATCTGCGGCCTCTTCGCTTGGAAAGGCGGCGGGATCCGAATCTTCCTCCGACGAGGTGCTGATCAGGCGGATCGCCGGCGGCGACCAACTCGCCATGCGAACGCTGTTCTGCAGGCATCGCGTTGCCCTCTATCGCTGGCTCCTGCGCCTGGTGCGCGACGAGGCCTTGGCCGAAGACCTCCTCAGCGACGTGTTTCTGGACGTCTGGCGGCAGGCCGCATCTTTCGAGGCGCGCTCTTCGGTTTCGACCTGGCTGCTGGCGATCGCGCGCTACAAGGCGCTGTCGGCGCGACGACGCCGTCCGGATGCGGAATTGGACGAGACCATCGCATCGAGAGTGGCGGACCCTTCGGACGATCCTGAGGTCATGTTGGAGAAGAAGGATCGCTCCGAGCTGTTGCGCCATTCGTTGGAGCAACTCTCGCCCGAGCACGGCGAGGTCATCGACCTGGTCTATTACCACGGCAAATCCGTGAAGGACGCCGCCGAGATCATCGGCATCAGTGAGGCGACGGTGAAGACGCGCATGTTCTACGCGCGCAGGAAATTGGCCGGCTTGGTCGCGCCGGCCGAGGGGCACTAGGGGCCGACGCCGCGTCGAGAAAGTCCGCAGGTGATTGCCGCGGTTCTGCCGGCAAAAACGGCTGCAGAAGATAGCCAGTGAACCGATAGCCCATCCGATCGGGCAGAGCCGACCTGATCCGGATCCGAGTACGTCCGGCATTTCTTTGCTCGCAGCGGCGAGGTCGTCGGACCTCCCAAGCGTTGCAAGGCAGCCACACGTCTCAGCCGATTTCGCAGACCGTCTTGACGCGATGAGCGTCCACGGAGTTCGATGCGTGACGACGGTTTGAGAAGAGCACGTGCGATGCGATGCATGGCCTGCGGCGAGGAAATGCGTCTCACGCGGGTGGTGCGGGATGAGACCTGTGAACGCCACACGCTGCATTGCCTGGGCTGCGAAGAAGTTGAGCGCCCTCTTGTCTTCCTTGCTCCCCGCCACGGGGCGAGTGCGAAGGACAATCCAGCTGATCAAAAATTTGCTCCTCCCGGCGCCTGGGCGCGAGCGGTCGCCGCGCTTCGCGGCCGGCAGCGCGCCGCGAGCAAGCCGGCAGCCGTCGCGAAGACGAGTGCCAACGGAGATCGCGAATTTTCCCAATTATGGGACGAGCCCTTTTCGGGTCAGCGGCTTTCGTGACCATCCGCAAACATCGGGGCCGCAACGTCACGGCCCTATCGGGTGTGCCGGCATCAAGCCAGGCGCCTGCGGGTCCACGCGCCGGAAACGAAGGGCCGTGCGGTCCGCGGTGGCAGGCGGCGTGCGGCCCGTCACCAAATCATGGGTGCGCTGAACGCACGCGCCCCGAAGAGCCCGTGCATCGCCGAACGCATCTGCCGAGCATCCGAAATGCGATCCTTTTGCAGCCACCCGTCGAGCTGCTGGCGGGCGCGATGTGTCCAAGATGGGCAAGGGACGAGCGTGAAGTAGATGTCGGCCTCATGGAAAGACGCGGCCGAGCGTTCATGTTCAACGCGCGTCGCTGTCATTCTTTAACCGCAGCGAAGCTGCGCAAAGCCCCCGATGGGATAGGGAACTGGTGCCGGCCATCGCATAGATAGAAGCTTTGCGTAATCTCGCCGCACTCTGTCTTCGAGCGCCTGTGCGTCTTCATTCCGCTGGCGCCGTCGCATAGATAGCAGTTTTACGTACTCTCGCCTGACCGCCTCTTCCGCGATCGCGTCGGCGTCGTTATCCCAGTTCTTGGAGCCGCAACGGTCGCAGACCCTGAGCGGAAGGTCGGCAAGATAGGAAACGCAGCCCAAATCTGTCTCCTGTCGGAAAGCAATCCGTAAGCTACGCCGCATGACCCGGCCGTTTTTGCAGAGTTCGCAGCCGTTCTCATGTTGACGAACCATGGGGTTGTTTCTCCATTGGTTTCATTTGAGACTTATCGTTTCTTCGCATGGCTTCTATTCGGCGTCTGTGAACTACCTCACACAGGGCCGTCCACGATCTCCCCGCCAACCCTCACGAGTGCTCTGAATCAGAGAGAACGGCGCGCACAAACATTCTATTCCGGCACGGCCGGAAAGCCGCCCGAGGTAGAACAAAAAGATAAGGGATTCGTACCACTTAGGGATCAAGTGGTGCGGTCGAGAGGACTCGAACCTCCACGGGTTGCCCCGCTAGCACCTCAAGCTAGTGCGTCTACCAATTCCGCCACGACCGCAGAAGGAATGAACGCGAGCCGTGGGGGCCCGCGTCGAAGGCGCTCGATGTAACAAATCAACTCCCGCGGAACAAGGGCTGCGGCCGCCCTGGCAGGGCGGCTCCGGCAGCGATCCCTGCCTCCGCTGTTCGGGGGGGGGGTCCGCCCCTCCCCGCGCTCTGGACTTTGCCGACCGGCCCGCCCATCTGGATCAGCAGCCTACGCGCCGCTTCAGGTCGGCGCGACGAGGAGATGACCGGGGGAGCGGATATAGTCACGTGGTGGTCAGCGCGCGCGACAAGCTCAGGATCGGACTCGATCCGGCACCGGAATCGGTCCCGGTGGAGTGGCGGATCAGCCGGAAACTGGTGCCCTACGAGGCTGCGCTCGCCTTCATGGAGACGCGGGCCGACGCCATTGCCGAGGGCACGGCCTGCGAGCTGGTGTGGCTGCTGGAGCATCCGCCGCTTTACACCGCCGGCACCAGCGCCAAACCGGAGCAACTGATCGAGGCGCGCTTTCCCGTCTACACGGCCGGCCGCGGTGGACAGTTCACCTATCACGGGCCCGGTCAGCGGGTGGCTTACGTCATGCTCGACCTCAAGCGGCGCGGACCTGACGTGCGCCGTTTCGTCGCGACCTTGGAGGAATGGATCATTCGCACGCTGGCGGCGCTCAACGTCACCGGCGAGCGGCGTGAAGACCGCATCGGGGTCTGGGTGCGACGGCCCGACAAGGGCGCCGGCCGCGAGGACAAGATCGCGGCGATCGGCGTCAGGATCAAGCGCTGGGTCACGCTCCACGGCATCGCACTCAATGTCGATTGCGATCTCTCGCACTATGCCGGCATCGTGCCGTGCGGCGTCGGGGAGCCGCGCTACGGGGTCACCAGCCTGGCCGACCTCGGTCTCGCAACAACTCTGACCGAGATCGACCCGCTGTTGGAGCGTGAATTCGCGCAGTTGTTCGGTCCGGTCAATCGCGGTCGCGCCACCGCCGAGAACCTGGTCCCGAGCGTTCCGGCGATGTAGCGCGCATCCGTGAATTGCGCGCAACTCTCGAGGCGGTGGGCCGCGTGGTTGTTGGGAGCGGCTTATCCCTAGGCGGTGTACAGCACCGCGAAGCTCGCATTGCCGCGCAACGCAAGCTCGTCTGGCGTTCCCTCGCGTTCCTCGATGGCATCGACGCGGGCGCCCGGCGGACCGGCCCGGCACGCCTCCACCATCGCTGTGACCGCCGCAGATCCGCCCGCAAACACTGCCTCGACGGCACCATCACGCCGGTTGCGCACCCAGCCGCCGAGGCCATGACCCTGCGCGGTATATTCGGCGAAAGCGCGGTAACCTACACCCTGCACACGTCCACGAATGACCACGTGGCGGATCACCTCGACTCTCATCCCACCTCTCCGGTGTCTCGGGCCCGCGCGCCGCGCCATCCCGAGGGCGCCCACCGCGCCAGCGAGCGGATGTAATGCTCGGGCAAGTCCCAATCACTCGCCGCTTCGGTCACCAATCCAATGTAGCCCGGACGCGGCCTCCCCTGCCCGCTCCGGCGTGCGATGTAGACGAGGGCGGCGGCGCCGCGTTCGCCCCATCGCACCATCAGGCGACGGCGCAGGTACAAGCCGGAGTCGACGCTCTCATAGGCGTTGATGGCGGCAAGGTCGCGCGCGCTCAGCCGCCACAGCACGCCATGCACGCGCGCGCCGCCCCGCAGCGCGATCGAACCGAAACCTTCCGGATTGATGACGAAGCGCCAGCCGAGAAGGGTCGCGGTGCCGAGGGCCTCGGCGCCGGGGCAGCGCGCGCTCATCAGCGCGCGGCTCATATTCGAGCCATAGGCGAAATGCAGCGTCACGCGTTTCGATTAGCAGAAACACCAAGGGGCGCAACGCGGCGGCAGGCCGTACCGCGAGCCAGGGTTCACGTGCTCGCCGCGCTCGGCCGGGTTCCAGTCCAGATCGAGAACCCTATGGCAATCAGCATGGGGGCGAAGATCAGCGCAAGAATGCCCGTTGCCATATAGGCAAAGAAGCCTGGCTCCGGGTCACCCGCCAGCATCGACACCAGATAGGATGAGATCAGCACGTGGGCCGTCGCGCCACGCGGCGGCTCGACTCCGCCGGGCGGCGAGCCAACGGCCAAGGCGACGATGAGCAGGAGCAGGATCATCGCGAGCGCATAGAGGACGGCGATCGCCAGGACGGCTCCGATCGGGCGATCGGCGTCGCGCAACCGTTTGGCGTGGACACAAAACCAGCCCCATATGGCCATCGCTTGAACGAGCGCGAACGGCGCAAGCCCGATGCGAAACATCAGCGGCGGTGAAATCAGCAACTGCGAGAGAAAGGCGAGACCGTAGACGGCTGCCGCGGCACGGCCGAACGGCTTGGGAGCAAGCCGGCCGAAGGGGGAGAAAAATAGCCCGAGCGATTCCATCCGCCGCGATGGTGGCACGGCATAGGAGCAAGTGCATCCCCTCTACGAGCCACCGGCATGCCGGCAAAATCCGGTGGTGCGAACGAGCCTCCTCCAGTCGTCGATCTCGCGCTCGAAGCCTTCGGAGATCACGGTCCTAGAGATCGTGGTCGTGGATGGGATGTCGTGCGACCCCGCCATCGGCGCGCTCGATCGATTGCTCGTCCAGCGGCGGCAACGAATCCGGCAGGATGCGTTGCGGGGGATCAGTGCGACGCACGTCGTCAGGGATGACGTCGGTTCCCTCCTCCCGCTTCGGCGACGAATCCGGAGTGTCCTGCGTTTCTCTCCGTGGTTTCGGTGCCATATCGCTCTCCTGATGCCTGTCCAGCAGAACCCGCGTCGCCGTCCGATGGTTCCGGCTGTTCACGATCCCACCGCGTGGCTGCTGTCGGAGACGCACACTGGCCGCTCATCTGGGAGGCGTCTTCGCTCGCCAGGAAGATGGCAAGGGCCGCCCGGTGTGGCGGCTGAGGGCGATGTCGCGTGGCATCGTGCGGCTGCAGACCCCGCCTTACGCAAACTCCATGATCACGGCGTCCACGGCGAGGCTGTCGCCGGGCTTGGCCTTGATGGCCTTGACGATGCCGTCTCGCTCCGCCCGCAGCACATTTTCCATTTTCATGGCTTCGACCACGGCGAGGGTCTCACCCGCCTTGACCTCCTGCCCCTCGCGCACGGCGATCGACACGACGAGCCCAGGCATCGGGCAGCGTACGGCCTTGCCGGAATCGGTCACCTGCTTGACCGGCATCAGCCGCGCGGCCGCGGCTTCGCGCTCGGTGAAGACGTAG
>DASSJW010000182.1:0-7062 GCA_035690995.1 Xanthobacteraceae bacterium | reverse complement strand
GTCGCGATCTGATCGAAGAACGAGGTATCGAGATAGACCTTCTGGTCGGACGGGCAATAAAACGGTCCCATGGCGCTCTGCGCCACCCCGCCGCAACTCGCTTGCGTCGCGCCGCGGTAGAGGACCAGAACCGGCGCTCGGTAAGTCTTGCCGTCTCTGGCGAAGACCTGCTTCCACTGCACCTCGGTGCTGCCGAGCACTTTGCTCACGAAGCGGCCCATGTCGTCCTGGGGTGCGCCCGTACGGCGCGCCGTCGAGGGCGCCTGCACCTGGGGCTGGCTGGGGCTGGTCAAGATTTCCGCGCCGCCGATGAGAATGCTCGGATCGATCCCGAGCGCCCAGCCGATGAGGCCGAGCACCACGATCGTCCCGATGCCCAGGCCGCCGCCGCCGATCGGAATGCCAAAGCCGCCGCCCCCACCGCCAAAACCGCCCTCGCTGCGTCGATCTTCGACGTTGCCGCTTTCCGGAAGATCGTCCAGTCGCATGGCTTCCCTCCTCCTTGGCTCGGCCGCTCGCCGAGGATCGCCGCGGCCCTCGCGTAAAGTCTACCGCACGGATCAACGCGCTTTGGTCAATATAGTTGCCGGACACATCTTTCCCAGGACCGGGCCGGCCCGATTAAGCCGATTTTTACTTTGGGCACCCATAGTGCGCCGGGTCGGTTGTAGGTCCCGCGTCACCGGCCGCGTCGCCTGAGTCAGAGTCCTGAATCATGGTAGCATCGCGTCGCGGGGCGTCCGATCGGGCGCCCCGCGTCAGTTCTGAGACGTTCGAGCGCGGCCGAGTTCTGATCGGTGACTGCGTTGCCGAGATGGCAGCGCTGCCGGCGGAATCGGTCGACCTCGTTTTTGCCGATCCGCCTTATAACCTGCAGCTGCAGGGCGACCTCAAGCGTCCGGACGATTCGCGCGTCGACGCGGTCAACGACGCCTGGGACAAGTTCTCGAGCTTTTCCGCCTACGACGATTTTACCCGCGCCTGGCTGATCGCCTGCCGGCGCGTCATGAAGCGCTCGGCGACGCTCTGGGTGATCGGGTCGTACCACAATATCTTCCGCGTCGGGACGATCCTGCAGGATCTGGGCTTCTGGATCCTCAATGACGTGGTGTGGCGCAAATCGAATCCCATGCCGAACTTTCGCGGGCGCCGTTTTACCAACGCGCACGAGACCCTGATCTGGGCGGCACGCGAACCTGGCGGCAAGGGCTACACTTTCAACTACGAAGCGCTCAAAGCCGGCAACGACGATGTGCAGATGCGCTCGGATTGGATCCTGGCGCTCTGCACCGGCGAGGAACGCCTCAAGGGCGGCGACGGCAGGAAGTTGCATCCGACGCAAAAGCCCGAGGCGCTGCTGGCGCGGGTGATTCTCGCATCCTCGCGGCCCGACGACCTCGTGCTCGACCCGTTCTGCGGCACCGGCACGACCGGCGCGGTAGCGAAGCGCCTGGGCCGGCGCTTCATCGGAATCGAGCGGGATGCGGGCTATGCCGCGGCTGCGCAAGCGCGCATCACATCGGTCGCGCCGCTGCCGGAGCCGGCGCTTGCGCCGTTCCAGACCGCGCGGGAGGCGCCGCGGGTGCCATTCGCGGCGCTGATCGAGCGCGGATTGGTGCTGCCGGGCGCGCGCCTGTGCGACGCCAAACGCAAGGTCAAGGCACTGGTGCGCGCGGATGGCGCCATTGCGCTCGGGGAGACCGTCGGCTCCATCCATCGGATCGGCGCGCTGGCGCAGGGCCTGGAAGCCTGCAACGGCTGGGCCTTCTGGCACCTGGAAACGACCAAAGGCCTGGTCTCGATCGACGCGTTGCGCGCGGAGATCAGGGCGGAGATGGGTCCGCGCTGACCTGCGCAGCGCGAACAAGCGGACGCGGCCTGTTGATGGCGTGTCGCGGTGTACGACCGCAGAGCGACTCGGCAATATCGTCGGCGGCCTGCAGCGCGATTTCACGACGCACTCGATCAACCGCCGAACCGAGATGGGGCGTGAACAGCGTCCGCGGATGCGACAGCAATCGCGGCTCGATTCCTGCCGGCCGATCCGGGCGCGCCCAGTCCTCCATTTCGAAAACATCGGCCGCATAGCCGCCCAGGGTGCCATCCTCGAGGGCGTCGGCCACGGCGGCTTCGTCCACCACCGATCCGCGTCCGACATTGATCAGCAGCGCGCCGGGTTTTACGCGCTTGAGCGCATCGCGGCTGATCAGATGAACGCTGTCGGGAGCGAGTGGAACGGCCAAGACGATGTAATCGCTGTCCGCAAGGGCGCGCGGCAGATCGCAGGGGACTATTCCGGCCGGCGGCTCCCTGCCGGGATCGACCCCGAGGAGGCGGCAGCCGAAGCCGGACAGACGCGTTGCGATTGCCCTGCCGACGGCGCCCAGCCCGACAATCCCGACGACGGACTGGTCGAGCCCGGTGCCGTAAAGGATTGGCCGCCAACCCTTGAACGCGCCGGTGCGCACGAGGGCGTCAGCCTCGCGCAAATTTCGCCCCAGCCCAAGCGCCAATGCGATGGCAAGCTCGGCCGTTGGATTGGTGAGAAGGTCAGGAACGATCGTGACCCACACGCCGGCCGCCGTGCAAGCCGCCACATCGAAATTGTCGAAGCCCTTGAGGGCGCATGCGATCACCTTGAGGCGCGGGCACGCGCTGAGAAAGTCGGCGTCCACATGGTCCGTCATGAAAGCGAGCAGCGCGTCAGCCGAAGCGGCGCGCTCGGTCAATTCCCTCCGCGACCAGGGCAGGCGCGTGCGATTGGCCCGCACCTCGCCAAGGGCAGCAAGGCGCGCGAGCACCTCGTCATGCACCCAATTGCTGACGACGATGCGCGGCCGACCGCCTTTCATTTCAACCTTCTGCGCAGCCGCGCGCCGATGCCGTCCACCACGATCACGCACATGAGGATGGTGAGAAGGATCGCCGAGACCTGATCATATTTGATGATGCGCAACGCGGCGATCAGCTCGAAGCCGATGCCTCCCGCGCCGACGATACCGAGGACCGTCGAGGCGCGAAAATGATACTCCCAGCGGTAGATCGTGATATCGGCGAGTTGGGGCAGCACCTGAGGCAGAACCGCATGGGTGATGACCTGGAACGAACTCGCACCCGCTGCGCGCGCGGCCTCGATCGGTCGCGGATCGACGTGCTCGATTGCTTCGGCATAGAATTTTCCAACCATTCCGGTTGAGTGCAGCGCAAGCGCAAGGACGCCGGGCAGCGCCCCGAAGCCCACCGCAGCCACAAAAATGATGCCCATGATGAGCTCGGGCACCGAGCGCAGTCCGCTGAGCACGATGCGGAATGCCTGATAAATCACCGGATGCGGGGAGGTGTTTGCGGCCGACAACAGCGCCAGCGGAAGCGAGATCAAGACTGCGAGCGCCGTGCCGGCAATCGACATCGCGAGCGTATCGGCGAGCGGCTTGAGCCAACTGTGCCAGCGGCCGAAATCAGGCGGCACCATTTCGCGCAACAGCTGCGCCAATGCCGGCCCGCCCTCGAACAAGCGCTCAGCGTCGAAAAAGCCGGTCGTCCACAGCGCGGCCACACACACGAACGCAATCGTTGCCAGGCAGGCGGCCGGCTTCCTGGCGGCACGTCGCTCCTCGGCAAGAATCGCGCTGTGACGCGCGACGGTCGTAGTCATCCTCGCAATTTCGACAGGTCGAGATCGAGAATCTTCGCAGTCTCCCGCAGCACATCGTAGGCTTTGTCATCAGTCGCCGCGAAACCCTGCACGCGGAAGGATTTGAGGATTTCAGCATCCTTCAGCTGCAGGAACGCCTCTCGGATCGCGTCCTTGAGTTGGGGAGCGAGGTCGCCTTGCATCACCATCGGATAGTTGGGGATTGGAGCCGAGGTGGCGATAACTTTGACCTTGTCGCCATCGACGATCTTGCGCTCGAGTAGCGTCTCGAAAATGGCCTTCGAGAGCGCACCCGCGGGGACCTGGCCGTTCTGCACGGCGCGTGCGACTGCATCATGCGTGCCGAGGTGAACCGGCCGGTAGTCCTTGCCGGCGTCAAGACCATTCTTCAGCAGCAGAGCGCGCGGGATCAGATGGCTCGACGTGGAGGCCTGATCGCCAAAGCCGAAATCCCTGCCGCGGATATCCGCGAGCGCTGCGACCGGACCGCCGACATGCGCCACCACGACCGAGTTGTAGGTGGGCGAGCCGCGCTCGATCCCGACCGCAAACGGCTCGATACCCTGCGCTTTCGATTTGGCAAGAACGTAGGAAAATGGACCGAAATACGCGATCTCGATGCGGCCGAAGCGCATGGCCTCGATCATGGAAGAATAGTCAGTGGTCACGACCAGCTCGATGTCCTTCTTCAGTGTGCGCTCGAGATAAGCGTTGAGCGGTTGCGCATTCTGGATCAGCGTCGCAGCATTCTCGTCGGGCAAGAGCGCGACGCGAAGCTTGGCCGGGTCGCGTTTCTGCGCCAGGGCGGCGACGGGCGGCAGTAACAAGATGGTGGCAGCGAGCAGAGTGCGGCGATTCATGAGTAGGTTCCTGTCTTGCGGGTGGCTATTTCCTGGGCGGGGACCACGCCATAGATGCGTTTGATTTCGGCAGGACCGAGCCTTGCCGGCGGCCCCTCAAATGCGACGCAACCGCGGGCAAGACCGATGATGTGCTCGGCATACCGCTGCGCGAACTCGAGTTGGTGCAGGCTCACGATGGCCGTGATGCCGTCCGTCTTGCAGATGGTGTACAGCAGCCCAAGGATGCGATCCGCCGTTGCAGGATCGAGACTCGCAATGGGCTCGTCGGCAAGCAGGAGCGTTGGCTGCTGAACGAGGGCACGTGCGATGCCGACGCGTTGTTGCTGGCCACCGGACAGCTGATCGGCGCGACGCAGGGCAGACTCGATCAGCCCGGCGCGCTCGATCGCGTCGAGCGCAAGACGTTTCTCCGCCATTGGCAAAGGGAACAAAGTGCGCAGTCCGGAATGATAACTCAAGCGTCCCGTCAACACATTGCTCAGCACCGTCGCACGGCCGATTAGCTGGTGCTGTTGGAACACCATGCCGGTGCGGCGGCGATGCATTCGCATCGCGCGGCTTCCACCCAGGACGCCGATCCCTTCGACGATCACGCGCCCCGCGGTCGGCTTGACGAGGCCGTTGAGCGTCCGCAGCAACGTCGATTTACCGGCTCCCGAGGCCCCCAGAAGGACCGTGAAACGACCTCGCTCGAAGCCAAGCGTCGTTGACGCAAGCGCGCGCGTTCCGGTTGGATAAGTAACCTCGACGCCTTCGACCTGGATCATTATGCGCGACAGCGGGGATGCCTCCGTCCGCCGAAATCCCATCCGCGCGTGACAGTGCGATGACGCTCAGATGACAATCCTGCATACGCGAGGCATTACCCACATTCGGCGCATCCGAGATTCCCCGGCGGGCGGGCCTCTGCTACCGCACCGCGAAAGGTGAGTTGTACGGCCGCCCGAACGGCACGCCCGCGGTGACCGTCTGCACCGGCTTCAAATAAGCGCGACCGGTGCGGGCATTGTTGCGGGTATCGACGAACGACACGTCGCCTTCGACCAATTCCATGATCGCGACATCCGCGGGCGCTCCGATCTGCAGGGTGCCGAGCTTGGGCGCGCGGTTGATCACCTTCGCGGGGTTGATGGTCGCCATGGCAACGACCTGCTCGAGCGTGAAGCCCAGCGCCATGAATTTGCTCATCACCCAGGTCAGATACGGCATGCCCGGCGAGTTGCCGGAGAATACATGAATGTCGGACGAGATGGTGTCCGGCAGGCATCCCTGTGCGATCGCCGGTTCGGCCACGGTAAAATCGAAGCTGCCGCCGCCGTGGCCGACGTCGAAGATCACGCCACGTTGCTTGGCGGCAAGCGCCGCCGGCAGCAGGCGCCCCTCCTGCACGATGTTGGTGAAGGCACCGCCGAGATTGGGCGCTCCCGAATAGGCGTGGGTGAGGATATCGCCCGGCCGCAGCGTGTCGAGGATTTGCGCCATCAGTTCGCGTGTCTCCACGCCGCCGATATGGCACATGATCTTGCCACCGGTGCCGGCACCCTCGCACGCCGCGATCGCACGCTTCAACGGTTCGAGGCCGTGCTTGGCGATCACGTTCTCGGACATGCGCACTTTCACGCCCAACACCATGTCGGCGTTCTCGGCGACGGCCTTCGCGGCGACGTCGACCTGCGCGAAGTCGATGTTGTAGAGCTCGGCCACCGGAAACGGCGCGAGGCCCATATTGGCAATATGGACAAAGGCATAGAGACGCGTGCGCGTTTGCGCGACGACATAGCGGCGGAACGCCGCGAAATTATTGGCGCCGGCGTCTCCGGCCGACACGCAGGTGGTGCTGCATTGATGCGGCACGAGCTCATCCGCCGGAATGCCGATCGCTGAGCCATACGGGTAGACGTGGCAATGCAGGTCGACCAATCCGGGCGTCACCAGCTTGCCGCCAGCGTCGAGCACGCGCAGCGCGCGCGCCGCCGGAATGTCGGCTTCGACCGCCTCGATCGAGCCGTAGCGAATGCCGATGTCGCGCCGACCGCGCAACGACTGACTGGGGTCGAGCACATCGGCGTTCTTGATCACAAGGTCGAACTTGTCATCGGGCGCCATGGCGGCGCGCGCAGGGCCGGCGAGCGCGGCGGCGAACGCGAAAGAGCCGGCACCGCTCAGAAATTCGCGACGTGACCGTCCGCGACCTGCCGGTTCATGATGTAACCGCTCGCGATGTAAATTGGCGATCGTCATGACTTCCTCCCGCTGCGATGTGAACCTCGCTCAGGTGGGGGATGATAGTACTGATCGAGGCGCCTTGTATCTCGAACGACAAAGGCGGACGCTGGCTCCTGACCAGCAATCAAGCTGCCGGGCGCACGCGCAAATGACGATCCAGTCAGCGACCTCGTTCTCCTGGCGCAGGAGCAAAGCAGCGGTCGCGGCCGTGGCGCTCGTGATCGCCATGTTTGGGCCCTGCCGGGCCGACTATCCGGAGAAGCCCATCCGCCTGCTGCTGCCTTTTCCTGCCGGCGGGGCCGTGGACTTTGTCGCACG
>DASSJW010000181.1:0-6519 GCA_035690995.1 Xanthobacteraceae bacterium | reverse complement strand
CGGCATCCCGATCAGGTCGGCGATGATCGTCCGCATTGCATGCGGCATCTGCGTCGCGCAGGTCAGCGTCACGCGTGCACTGGCGACGTCCCATGTCGCGTGCGCGGCGCGCGGTTCCATCGGCGAAGCATTCTGCCTGTGCGAGCGAATGTCGACCTTGATCCTCTGGTGCGCGCTCATCAGCTTGGCGTCGAAGCCGGGCGTTTTCAGACGCCCTTCGACCACCACGTTTCCGGCCGCCTCGTCATGGACGAGCGGGGCACCGGCGGCCAATGCCGCCTCGGCGCCGACGATCGCCGGCATGTCTTCGATGTCGACCTCGACGAGATCGGCGATGTCTTCGGCCTCTTCCCTGCTCGCGGCGACGACCGCCGCGAACGGCTCGCCGACGAATCGGACCACATCCTTGGCCAGCACCGGCTGGCTGATCGGCACATAGTTGAACTTGTGCAACATCGGCTGGATCGGCTTCACCGCGGAAAGGTCGGCAGCCGTGATGACCGTCGCGCCCTCGGGTGCCGAGATCCGCCTGATCCGGCCCGCGGCGACCGAGCTCCGCACGAAGCGCACCCAGCGCGCCGCCGGCAGGTCGCCGGTGAAGCGGCCATTGCCGGCCACCAGCGCCGGATCCTCGAGCCGCCGGATCGAGCGACCGACCCAGCCGTGACCGTCATCCCTCTTCACATCGACGGCCATCGGCAGCGCTGCGTTCGGTTCTATTTCGTGTAGGGGCCGAGCTGCGCGGCCGCCGCCTCGGCGAACGAGCGATCGATCACGCGCGTCAGCGTCACGTCCTTCTTAACCAGGCCGAGCTGCTTGAAATAGTCGAGATCGGTCTGCAGGGCCTTCATGTAGAGCGCTCCGTTCGGATCGATATAGGGCGGGACCGCGTCCCGGAAGATCGAGAGATCCTTCACGCCCGTCATCTCGCCCAGCATTTGCACGATCTCTTCGCCGCCCGGTCCGGCGATCTTGCCGTCCTTCAACGCACGGTCGTAGTCGCGCACGGCGCGCAAATATGCCTTGAGGAACTTGACCCCGGTCTCCTTGTCCTGCGCAAACTTGCCGCTATAGAGCACGTAGGCGGCTTCGTGCGGATAGAATTGGGACAAGCCGGCGAAACGTACGGCAACACCGGTGCGCAGCATGTGCGTGATATCGGGCTCGCCCGCGATCGCCGCATCGATACCCTTGTTCTGCAGCGCGACGAGCTGTTGCGAGAACGGAATGTACACCCGCTCGATGTCGGCATCCTGGAGCCCGCCCTTGAGCAGCGCCTGATGCAGGACGGATTCGTCGGCCGCCCCTTGCGCGACCACCGCGACCTTCTTGCCCTTCAGGTCGGCCAGCGACTTGAACGCGCCGCTGTCGACCAAGTCCTTGCGCACCACCAGCGCCTTGTAGTCGTAGCCCTCCACGCTCATGCCCTTGTCAGCCACGATGCGAAGCTCGATGCCGCGATCGACCGCATTGTAGAACCCTGCCGAGGTGGCGCCTCCCCCGGTGTCGAGCGCGCCGGTGCCGAGCGGAACGATCATCTTGGCGCCGGAATCGAAATAGGCGAAATCGGCCTTGAGCCCTTCAGCTTTGAAATAGCCGCGCTTCTCGGCGATGTAGAACGCAACGTCGGTGCTCAGATTGACGACGCCGATCTTGACCGGCTTGAGCTCTTGCGCCTGGGCGCCGCCGGACAGGAGACCGGCAACCGCGAGTACAGCCAAACCCCGTGCGAGGATCATCAAGTTCTCTCCTTCAACAGATTGGATTTGCCTCGCAGGACAGTTCCTCCCTCACGATCACCCCAGACGCGTAAAGACCCGGCGCGGATTCGCATCGGCAATCGCCTCGACGTCGGCCGCCGAGAGTCCAGCCGATCGCAGCAGCGCGAGCGGCTCCATGTCGGCCGGCGGAAACGAATAATCAGTCCCCAACACGACATTATCAAGTCCGACGAGGTCGATCAGGAACCGCAGCGCTTTCGGCGCGTGAACGATGCTGTCGTAGGTCATCTGTGAAGCATAGGCCGAAGGGGCCTTGGCCGCGACGTCGCCCTGCGCGGCCCGGTCCATGCGCCGATGCATGATGTCGAAACGGCCGGCGAGATACGGATACGCGCCGCCGCCGTGGGACAGGACCAGCTTCAGGCCGGGAAAGCGGTCCAGCACACCAGACATCAGCACCGAGCCGACGCCGAGTGTGGTGTCGAACGTATATTGCGCAACCTGGGCGAGACCGAACTTTGCGGCACGCGGCGCGGGCCCCACCAGAACCGGGTGGATCAGGACCGGCATGCCGAGCGCTTCGGCCTTGCGCCAGAACGCATCGAGGGGAAGCTCGCCGATATTGGTATTCTCGATGTTGGAGGAAATGATCACGCCGCAGGCGCCGAGCCCGGCGGCGCGCTCGAGTTCCTGGGCGGCGGCATCGGCCTGGATCAGCGGAACGGAGCCGATCCAGGCGAAACGATGCGATTTGTCCTCGCACCATGCCGCCAGCGTGTCGTTCAACATCCGGTGCCACGCGACGCACGCATCCGCGGGCAGGCCGTAGCCGAATATATCGGGCCAAGTGCCGACGATCTGCACATCGATCCCCTGCTCATCGAGCCATGCAAGCCGCTCGCCGACCGGCTCGATCAGGCGCGGAAAGAAGGGGCGTACCTTGAAGCCATAGTCAAAATGCAGCGCCGGGGGCGTGCCGGCGGATTGCGCCAGGCGCACGCCGAGGTCCTTTCCGCGGGCGGCGACTGCGTCGAGCAATTGCGGCGGAACGTAATGGGCATGAACGTCGATCGGCATGCGGTCTCCTTACCGAGAGCTCGGTGCTGAGAAGAAGATGCTGGAAGAAAGAGAGAGCCGGCGCCTGCTCAATCCTTGCGCATTCGGGCGTGGCCCGAGCGCGTCTCCGCGCCGGCCCCGGTGCGTTGGCTATTGCGTACTGGTTGGCATAGGATTTGATTGTACTCGCAGTGATTTCACCATCTCCTCGCGGGAGCACACCTGGCGCGCAACACCCAGCAATTGCAGATGGCAGACTATCTCCTGGTCGACCGGCTTGAAAAGCGGTTCACGTCCCATGGTCGTGCCGCATTCAAGGACATCACGTTTTCGGTCGGGCAGGGCGAGTTCGTTGCACTGATCGGCCCATCCGGGTGCGGCAAGTCGACCCTCTTGCACATCATGGCGGGACTCTCGGAGCCGAGCGCGGGAATGGTCAGGCTGAAAGGGGAAAGGATCGGCGGGCCACGTCCCGAGATGATGTTCGTATTCCAGCAATACACGAAGTCGATCTTTCCGTGGAAGACGGTCCTGGAGAACGTCCTGCTCGGCGTGAAATACCAGTCCAACGCCCCGCGCAAGGCGTTGGAGAAGATCTGCCTGGAGCACCTCGATCTTGTCGGCTTGAGCCGCTACCCGCATTATTATCCTTATCAGCTTTCCGGCGGCATGCAGCAGCGCGTCGCGATCGCCCGGGCACTCGCCCGGCGACCGAAGATTCTCCTCATGGACGAGCCGTTCAGCGCGCTCGACGCCATGATGCGTGTCGAATTGCAGGATCTGCTGTTGGAGCTTTGGAGCAAGCTCCAGTTGACGATCTTGTTCGTCACCCACGACCTCGACGAGGCGCTTTACCTCGCCCAGCGCGTCATCATGCTCAGCGCTTCGCCAGCCACGATCGCGGAAATGGTCGACGTGCCGTTGTCTTATCCACGACGGCAGATTGAGACACGAAGCGAACCCGCCTATCTCGAGCTGCGTGAGCGCCTCTATCGCAGCATGGTGACGCAAGTCGTGGCCGGACGGGTGGACGCCCCATGAATCCAAAGCTGCGCGCGGTTTTGCGAGATTCCCGTTTCTCCGGCGTGCTCTTGATCGCGCTGTTGCTGCTGCTGTGGCAGCTCTCCGCCATGTATGTCGTGACATCGCCGACATGGCCGACGGTCGTGAGAATCCTCGAAGCCTGGTTCGAGAATATCATTGACGGGACGCTGGCGACGCATCTGCTGGCGACCTTCTGGCGGCAGATGCTGGGCTACGGGCTCGCGGTCGTGCTCGGCATCGGGCTTGGGCTGGCGATGGGCTATTACCGGGCGCTCTACAATCTGTTCGAGCCGCTGGTGGAGGTACTACGGCCGATCCCAGGGCCCGCCTATCTGCCGCTGCTGGTCCTGTTCGTCGGGATCGGCCATGAGATGAAGGTGGTGTTGATCTTCCTGGCCTCGCTGTTTCCGATCGTTCTGAACACCTATAGCGGTGTGCGTTCGATCGATCGGGTCCAGTTCGATACGGCGCGTACGCTTGGGCTGACGACGCTGCAGACGTTTCGCGAACTCGTCATTCCTGCCGCCAGCCCGCAAATCCTCACCGGCATGCGCATCAGCCTGGCCATCTCGCTCATCCTCGCGATTCTCGGCGAGATGATCGTGTCCAATGACGGGCTCGGCTACTTTGTCCTGCTGTCGCAGCGGACGTTCAAGGTTCCGGAGATGTATGCCGGTATCTTCACGCTTGCGCTCTTCGGTTACGCCCTCAACCGCATATTTCTCGTGATCGAAGCGAGCCTCGTGCGCTGGCACCACGAGAGCAGCGGCAGAATCTGAATTGCAGGACCCGGAAACGAAGGAGAGTCACTTGATGCTCATCTTGCGCACGATCCTGACACTGACACTGGGGGCGGCGGTCGTCGGCATGGCTCCGCAGCTCATCCACGCACAGACAAAACCGCCGCCGGCAACGGTGCGCGTGGCGGTCATTCCGGTCACCAACTATGCCCCGCTCGTGGTCGCCCGTGACAAGGGCTTCTTCGGCGAGGAGAATCTCAATGTGACCTGGACGAACGTGAACCAGGGCGCGATCGCGGTCGAGGCGGTGTATGGCGGCAGTGTCGAAATTGGCGGCAGCTCGATTTTCGAGCCGATGGTGGCGCGCGGCAACGGGCTCGACATCGTCTTCATCGCGGCCAGCGCCCGAATTCGCAGCAATCCGCCGGACAATTCCGGCGTGGCGGTGCGCAGCAACGACAGTATTCACAGCGCCAAAGACCTCATCGGCAAGAAGGTCTCGGCCGGCCTGATCAACAGCGTGAACTACGCCCATATGCGCGAATGGCTGCAACGAAACGGCGTGGACCCCAATTCGGTGCAATTCCTGGAAATTCCATTTCCGCAGATGGCCGATGCGCTCTTCCAGAACCGCCTCGACGCCGTGTGGAATGTGGAGCCGTTCCTGACCTTCATGCTCAAGAGCGGAAATGCGCGCATACTCTCGTATCCCTACCAAGAGAACGTGCCGCGCATGGACATCACCGGCTATATGGCGAAGGAGAGCTGGGTTAAGGCCAACCCCGACGTGGCCCGCCGCTTCCGGCGCGCCATCGACCGCGCCACCACTTATCTCATCAATGCCAGCAAGGAAGAGCGCGACGACTTTGTCGCGAAATATTCCGGCGCAAGGCCCGACGTGGTCGCGGCGATGAACCTGCCGGAATACACCACTGAGTTCAACGTCCCGAGCCTGAAAGCCAATCTCGACATCGCCGTGCGGCAGAAGCTCGCCAAGCCGTTCGATATCGACGCCATGATCTGGAAGCCGTGAGGGAAAGGGAGGATGACGCGATGCTCAGCACCTTGAGCGAGAAAGTCGATCCGAAGCACAGCGCCCTCATCCTGGTCGACGTGCAGAACGATTTCTGCGCCGACGGCGGCGCAATGCATCGGGAGGGTCGCGATCTGACGCTGGTCAGGCGGATGATTCCCCGGCTCGAGCAGCTGCTCGAGGCTTCGCGCGCGGCGAAAGTGCCATGCATTTGGATCCGGTGCGCCTACAATACCGGGCCCAACCATTACCTTTCCGAGGTCTGGCTGGAGCAGGCCAAGCGCCGCCGCAACGGCGCCTATGTTTCCTATCCGGTCTGCGAGCCGGGGGAATGGAACGGCGACTTCTTTCAGGTCAAGCCGCTTGCCAGCGAGGTGATCGTTACCAAGCACCGCTATGGCGCATTCGAGGGCACCGACCTCGACCTGGTGCTTCGGTCGCGCGGCATCCGCACCGTCATCATGACCGGAGTGGCCACGAATGTGTGCGTCGAGACCACGGCCCGCCAAGCCTTCCTGAAGGATTATTACGTCGTGTTCACGAGCGATTGTTCCGCCACGTTCTCTCAGGCGGCGCACGACGCGACTCTGTACAATATCGATCAGTTCTTCGGAGAGGTCGTCACCAGCGAGCAGATCATGGCATGCTGGCCGGGCGTCGAGGCACGCATGCGGGTCGCCTGAGTTTTCGCCAGCCGGCTGCCGCGACGCGTGCTCGCGGCTGTCAGCGCGCTGGGCCGCGTAGCGCAATGCGTTTGGAATGCTTAGGATTGCACGCCGAGCGTTTCATAAGGCGAGCCGGATCGCTTGTCGCCGGCTCGATACGATATGACCGACCAGATCCCGCAACAACCTCAACCATCACGGTGCTATCGATGCGGACTCTGCTGATTGCCGTCGCATTGATTGCCGGTCCGGCGGCGGGC
>DASSJW010000180.1:0-2012 GCA_035690995.1 Xanthobacteraceae bacterium | reverse complement strand
GAAGAATTCGACCTCGTCGGTGCCGATCATGCCGTGGGGGCCGAGCGGCGAGGTGCAGAAGTGCGGGGATTGGATCGAAGGCTAGTGGTCCGATTCCGAAGTTCGCCGGGGTCCGCATCATTGTGCGGTCCCGTTCGCATTGACTCAGCGCTTGCCCATTCTCTGGCGTCACCCGCGGGTCAAGCCCGGCAATGACAAAGGAGAGGCTGTGGCAGGCATCCTGCGTCCGTTCGAACGGGAACCGCTTTTAGAAGCGCGCCGGGCTCCGTTGGAGTAGGGTGGTCCGCGCTCTGATGTGCTGTTCTCCCGTTCGGAGGCGAGCGGCACCAGGCGCCGCGTCGTCGCGCGCGCAAGATCCAGAGACGGACGGAGGGTTACGATGGCAAAGCTCGGATTGAAGAGGCTGGGCACGATCGCCGTCCTGATCGCCGGTGTGATCGCGGGCTGGGGCCAAGCGGCGGTGGCGCAGGACAAGGTGAAGGTCGGTGTGTTCCCGACCGCGTCCTCGCTGCCGTATTTCGTGGCGATCGAGCGCGGGTTCTTCAAAGAGCAGAACATCGAACCCGAGACCATCCGGCTGATCGGCGGACCGCCCAACATTGCGGCGATGATCAGCAATCAGATCGAGGCGGCGATCGTGCTGGTGACCATCGAGGCGATGAACGCCAATCTCAAGAAGCCCGGCGTCGCGATGTATATCGGCGTGCACAGCCAGAACAAAACCTACCAGATGGAGCAGTTCGTCGTCCGCAAAGGTTATCCCGCGGAGTCACTCAAGGACCTCAAGGGCGCACGCATCATGTCCGCCCCCGGGCCGGCCAACATCGTCGCCGCCAAGGCGGTGCTCGCCAAGGCCGGGCTCAAGGAGGGCGACTACACCATCGACCAGCTCGACATGAGCCAGCATGTCAACGTGATGACCGGCGGCACCTTCGACGCCGGCTACACGCTCGAGCCGCAGGCCTCGACCATGCGCAAGCTCGGGGTCGCGCGCACGCTGGAAGCCGGCGTGATCACCAAATACATCCTGGGCAACGAGAACGGCAACGCGTTCGCGGCCGGCTGCGCACTCACCGGCGACTTCATCAAGGCGCGCCCCGATGTCGCCCGGCGCTTTGCGGCCGTCTGGAAAAAGGCCATCACGTTCGTCAACGACAACCCGCAGGAGGCGCGCAAGTATCTGGCCAAGAATACGCTGACGCCCGAGGACGTCGTCGATACGGTGCCGATGGTGCGGTATTTCATGGTTGGCGACCTGACCGACGAGCACAAGGCCGAGTTCCAGAAATTCATCGACTTCTCGACCGAGGTCGGCACCGTGCCGGAGAAGGTCGACATTACCAAGTATCTGCAGGCCTATTGAACGACCGGGTGGCGATGACATTGGTGCAAGAAAAGCCGGTGCGGATCGCGCGCAACCGCGATGCGATCGCGGCGGTCGTCGCCGCGCTGACGGCGCAATTCGGCAACCGGCTCGTCACCTCCCAGGCCGTGCGTGAGCAGCACGCCAACACGACCACCTGGATCGAGAACCAGGCGCCCGACGCCGTGGTGTTTCCGCAGACGACCGCCGACGTGCAGGCGATCGTGCGCGCCTGCGCGGCGCATCGCGTCCCGGTCATTCCCTTCGGCACCGGCACGTCGCTCGAAGGCCATATCAATGCGCCGTTTGGCGGCGTGTCGGTGGATTTCCGCGACATGAACAAGGTGCTGGCGGTGAATGCGCAGGACTTCGATTGCGTGATCGAGCCGGGCATCACGCGCAAGCAGCTCAACGAGCATCTGCGCGACCAGGGGCTGTTCTTTCCGCTCGATCCCGGCGCCGACGCTTCGCTCGGCGGCATGGCCGCGACGCGCTGCTCCGGCACCAATGCGGTGCGCTACGGCACCATGAAGGACAATGTGCTCGGGCTGAAGGTCGTGCTCGCGAACGGCGAGCTGATGACCACCGCGCGCCGGGCCAAGAAGTCCTCGGCCGGTTACGATCTCACGCGGCTGATCGTGGGCTCCGA
>DASSJW010000179.1:0-2974 GCA_035690995.1 Xanthobacteraceae bacterium | reverse complement strand
CACGTATTCGGCGAGGTACAGGAGCGGGCTCCCGACTTCCGCAACGTGCACGAGGTTTTCGAGATCCTGCGCGGGATCGACTACGTTGCTGCTCACGGGGAACGATTGCAAAGGTCGCGCGCTCTCCTTGACCGCAACGTGATCGATAACACCCAACGAGGTCTGCAATTCTCGCAGGACGATCTCAATCGGGCGCAGGCTGAGCAAACCGCGCTCTGTAAGCGATTTCTTGCGTTCTTCAAGGAAGTCGACGTGCTGATCTGTCCGGCGGCGTCCGTCTCACCTTTCCCGCTTTCGCAATTGTGCGTCGAGGAGATCAATGGAAAGAGAATGTCGACCTACATGAGCTGGCTCGCTCTGGTCTATGCACCAACCATGACGCTGGCGTGCGCCGCAACGCTGCCCTGCGGCGTCGATCACGTGGGACTGCCGTTCGGCATCCAGGTGATCGGTCCTAACGGTAGTGACGCCCACGTGCTGCAAATCGCCCATGCGCTGGAGCAGGTGTTGAGCCAGCACGAGGCCACATCCCGCCCACTGCCCGATATGGGCAAGCTCGCGACACTCCCTTCCGAGGTCTTTCCTCTAGGGGTGGCGGCAGAAGCGAACCACAGTGGGTTCGAGGACTTGGCCCCTGGGTCCCGGGCCTTGCTCGCGCGTGCAAGCGCACGCGCTTCACGCGCCCGGGACACGCAGGAGTAAGGCCGGGCTCAGCGCTTCTCGATGCCGGCGCGGTCGATCACCTCGGTCCACTTGGTGATGTCGCCGCGCATCTGCGCGTCCATCTCGGCCGGGGTACTGGCCTTGGAATCGATGCCGAGGTCGAGCAGGCGCTTCTTCACGTCGGGCTCGGCGAGCACCTCCTGCATGGCCTTGTTGAGCGTGGCGAGAATCTCCGGCGGGGTGCCGGCCTTGGCATAGAGCGCGTTCCACGACGCGGCCTCGAAGCCGTTCACGCCTTGCGCGAGCGCGGTCGGCACGTCGGGCAGGGCGGGCGAAGGCTTCGGCCCGGTCCAGGCCACGGCGCGCAGCTTGTTGTCCTCGAGGCCGGATTTCAGCGCTGCGTAGAAGTCGATCACCATCTCCACGTCGTTGCGCAGCAGCGCCACGATCGCGTCGGGCGTGGTGCGGAACGGCACGATGACGAAATCCGCGCCGCTCGCCTGCTTGAAGTAGTTGGCGGTGAGGTTCTGTACCCCGCCCGCGCTGATGGTGCCGACATTGAGCTTGCCCGGCTTCTCGCGCGCGGTTTTGAGGAAATCGCCGAGCGTCTTGAACTGGGATTGCGCGTTGACCACCATCAGGCAGTCGAAATAGCCCATCGACGAGATCGCCACGAAGTCCTTGTGCATGTCGAGCGGAAACTTGTTGTAGAGCGGCACCGAGCTCGCGATGCCGCCGGTCATCAGCAGCAGCGTATAGCCGTCGGCCGGCGCGGAGAGCACGGCGCGGCCGGCGACGATGCCGCCGGGCCCGGGCATGTTCTCGACCACGAAGCGCTGGCCGAGCTTGTCGCCGAGCCGCTCGGCGATGATGCGGGCGGTGATGTCGCCGACCCCGGCGGCGCCGAGCGGCAGCACCAGCCGCACCGGCCGGTCCGGATATTTCTGCGCGGCGGCCTCGCGCGGCAGCGCGGCGGCGCCGAGCGCGATTGCCGCGAGAGCGAGCACGCAGCGGGTGGTGAAGGTACGCAACATGATGGTCAGTCTCCCGGAAAGAGTCGTCCTTGCGAGCCTCGGCTCGCGGTGATCCTTGCGAGCATCCGCTCGCGGTCCCGTCGGTCCTCACGATGTCGTGAGATGCCGCGTCCGTTCTGCCCCGGGCGCGCGGCGCAAGCCCGGCGCGGGGAGGCGCGGCGACGACCCCATACCATTGCCGTCTTCTCCCCGCTATATGGGCGCTGATGGAAGGCGGGGCGCCGGCGGCGGACCGGGACGACCCCGGCAGGTCGCGAGGTCTCTAATGGTGGTGATCTGGGCATGAGCACGATGACGTCAGACATGATCCGGGCCCGCCCGGTCACCACGGCGGCGCTGGCCATCGCGCTCGTCGGCGCGGCGACCATCCTGGGCGCCTGGTTCTTCCAGTACGGGCTCGGCCTCAAGCCGTGCCCGCTCTGTCTCGAGCAGCGCTACGCCTATTATTTCGCGATACCGCTCGCGGTGATGGTGGCGCTCGGCGACCAGGTCGGCGCCTCGCGCAAGGTGCTCATGGCCGCGCTCATCGCCATCACGCTCGGCATGCTGTGGAACGCCGGCCTCGGGGTCTATCATTCCGGGATCGAATGGAAGTGGTGGCCGGGCCCGCAGGAGTGCTCGGGCGCCCTCGACGATCTCGGCTCCGGCGGCGGGCTCCTTAACAAGCTGCAGTCGATCTCGGTGGTGCGCTGCGACGAGGCGGCCTGGCGCTTCCTCGGCCTCTCGCTCGCCGGCTACAACGTGATCATCTCGCTTGCGCTCGCCGCGATCGCCGCCTGGGCGGCGAAGGTGGAATGGCAGGCGCGGGCGGAGTCGCGATGAGCGTGTCCCGGATGCGGTGCAGCGCGAGCGGAGGCGAAGCGGTGCGCCGCTGATCCGGGACCATCGCGACGGCGGTGCGCGCAACGATGCACACGGCCGCAATGATGGATGTGCGGGTCAAGGCCGCGCATGACGACCTGGCGTGTCGGGTGCATTTTTCCGACTACGATCCGAAGATAATACTTGACTACGTAACGGATTTATAGTATAGGTTTCGCATCCTCGCTCAGAGGGGGCGTTTTCTAGGGTCCGGACTCAATTGACTACAGCCAGAATACGACGGCGGCAACGAGGCACACGGCCGCAATGATGGATGCGCGGGTCAAGCCCGCGCATGACGACTTGGGGTGTCGGGCGCATTTTTATGGCTACGATGCGAAGATAATGATTGACTACGTAACGGATTTATAATACAAGGTCGCATCCTCGCTCAAAGGGGGCCGTCCTCCGGAGAC
>DASSJW010000178.1:0-16865 GCA_035690995.1 Xanthobacteraceae bacterium | reverse complement strand
CGACTTGGCGATGGCCGCCAACAAGGTGATCCTGAGTACGGAACAAGTGGTCTCGAACGACCAGATCCGGCGCGCGCCAGATCGCACCAGGATCCCATTCTTCGCCGTCGATGCCGTGGTCGAGCTACCGTTCGGCTGCGTCCCCCACGAATGCTATGGCGTCTATGAGCCGATGATCCGGCACATGCAGAGCTATGTCGAATTGGTGAACAAGGATCCTGTCAAGGGCATGCAGGAGTATCTGGACCATTTCGTATACGGGCCGAAGTCATGGATGGAGTTCCTCAGTCTCATCGGAGTCGAAGAACTGCTCGACAGCGCGCGCGCGGGAAGGTCGATCTACGATGCCTAAGTCGGAGGTTTACACCGCAGGTGAGCTGCTTTCGATCCTGAGCGCGCGCCAGCTCAGGGACGGGCAGGTGGTATTCGCCGGGGTCGGCATCCCCCTCCTGGCCGCAACGCTGGCGCAGCGCTTGCGCTGTCCCGGCCTGACCATTCTGTTCGAGGGCGGAGTCATCGGCGCCTTCATCGAGCCCGGCAAGCTTCCGCCCTCGACCAACGATCAGCGCTGCACGCGGCGCGCCAACATGGTGCTCGGCAGTGCGGAGGTGCTGCTGCTTTTGCAGCGTGGTTACGTTGACGTGGGCTTCATGGGGGCCGCGCAGATCGATCAATACGGAAATCTCAACAGCTCGTTCATTGGAGATCCGAAGCATCCGAAGACGCGGCTGCCCGGAACCGGCGGCGGCAACGACATCTCGAGCCTGACCGAGATGATCGTGGCGATAAAGCATGAAAAGCGGCGGTTCGTGGAGCACGTCGATTTCATCACCAGCCCGGGCTGGCTTCGGGGAGAGGAGACGCGTCGCGAAAGCGGACTTCCCACCGGCGGAATGTATCGCGTCATCACTGACCTGGCAGTCTTCGGATTCGATGAGAAGACCCGACGGATAAAACCGATCGCGCTCAATCCCGGCGTGACCCGCGAGCAGGTGCAGGACAATACCGGATTCAGGCTTGACTTCGACCACGACACTGGGGTGACCGAGCCCCCGACCGATCACGAGCTGACAGTGCTGCGCGAGCTCGATCCCGAGCGTCTCTATATCGCATAACCGAGCGCGCCCACGATCACGAGGAGAAATTGGAATGACGCAACTGAGCGGAACCTTCGGCATCGCCGTGCCAAATTTCACAGCCTATCCGGAAATGCCGGATATCAAGGCGCTGGTCGAATATGGCGTGAAGATGGAGCAAATGGGGTTCGACTCGCTTTGGGTCTGGGACCACATCCTGCTTGGCGTTGAGCCGAACTTTCCGATCATTGAATCCTTGACACTGCTCACCGCCATCGCCGCGCGCACCAAGAAGGTGAAGCTCGGCACCGGCATTCTCGTGTTGCCGATGCGCAATCCTGTCATCCTTGCCAAGCAGCTGGCGTGCATGGACCTGTTGTCGGATGGCCGCCTGCTCATGGGCATGGCGTCGGGATGGTACCGGCGCGAGTTCAATGCCATCGGTGTGCCATTCGAGCAGCGCGGCAAAATCATGGACGAGAACCTCGAGATTCTGAAGCGGTTCTGGACCGAACACACCGTCAGCGGCAAGTTTCCGCACCATGATATTCCCGCCGGCGTCATGTTCCCCAAGCCGGTGCAGAAGCCGCACCCGCCGATCTTGATCGGCGGGTATGTCGATCGTGTTCTCAAACGTGCGGCGACCGTGGGCGACGGCTGGCTTACCTATTTCTACCGGCCGGAAAGCTTCGCAAAGTCTTGGAGCAAGATTCGCGATTTCGCGAAAGCAGGCGGCAAGGATCCGGATAAGCTCCTCAACGCTTCGCAACTCCCGATCATGATCGGGAAGTCACGGCAGGCGGTGGAGGGGCCGATGATGGAGTGGCTCACCAAAGAATGGGATTTCGCCGCCTGGAGCGAGTCGACCAAGGACAGCGCCATCATGGGGACGGTCGACGAGTGTGTCGAGCAGCTGAGGGCGCATCTCGCGGTCGGAACGCAGAAGCTTATTTTCGTTCCCTACAAATACGAGAGCGAGCAGATCGAGATCATCGCCCGTGATATCATTCCGCGGCTAAAACGCTGAGCCGCCGCAGCGTCGATGGTCCACCTCGTCACCTTCCGCCTTTCGATCCGCGCCGGATCCCACTCTGCGACAAACCGGCGCAGAAGTGGCGGGCCGAAACTGACGCACCGCCTGCGGGTTGCTCTGTCGTCGATGCGCCAATGCTCAACAGTGACTAGCAAGTTCGTACAGCGATTTTCGGCAATGTGGTCGCCATGATCGATACTGAAGGGCAAATGCGCATTCGCTGGCCAAACTTTCACCTTGCCTCATTTTTGGACGCTTACTATCATCCTAAAAATAGGATGATGCCCGGGCCAGGACGATCGTCGGCCGGGCTCGCAACGGATCGCCTCGCGTCGCCGATGCCTATCGCGCCCCAACCAGTTGGAGGCTCTCGTCATCCCAGCCGGTCCGACCAGGCCGGCTGGTTTTCAAATCATATGCACACGTCGTCAACGAACGACGACGGATCGGAGGAGTCGACATGAAGAAGTTTGCAGTAATGGCGGCAAGCCTGTCGGCTGCCGCGCTGGCCGGGAGTTTGATGACGAGTGCGGCCGCGCAGACCATCAAGATCGGCGTGATCGAACCATTGACGGGTCCGTTCGCGGCCTCCGGCAACTACGTGACCAACGGCGCGAAGATCGCGGCCGATGAGATCAACGCGAAAGGCGGTGTGCTCGGTCAGAAGATCGAATTGGTGATCGAAGACAACAAGAGCAATCCGACCGAAGCCGCATCGGTGGCCGAGAAGCTCATGGTGCGTGACAAGGTGCCGGTTCTGATGGGCGCCTGGGGCTCAAGCCTGACGCTCGCGGTCATGCCCAAGCTGATGGAATACAAAGTGCCGATGCTGGTCGAGACCTCATCGTCCGGCAAGATCACGACGTCCGGAAATCCCTACATCTTCCGCATTTCACCGCCGTCGGCGGTCGAGGCGGTTGCCTTCGCCAAGATTGTGGACAAGCTCCACATCAAGAAGGCGGACTTCCTGGTCATCAACAACGATTGGGGCCTGGGCACCGCGCAAGACTTCGGCAAGATGTTCAAGGAGCACGGCATCACCGTCGGCTTGGTCGAAACGATGGATCAAGCCGCCCAGGACATGAGCGCGCAACTCTCCAAGTTCAAGAATTCCGACGCCGATACGTTGATTGTGACCAGCGCGGTCGAGCAGCTCACACTCGTGTTCAAACAGGCGGCGGCGCTCGGCTTGAAGAAGCAGATCATCACCACGGGCGGCTCGCAAAATCCCGATCAACTGATCGATCAGGCCGGTACCGCGGTCAACGGCACGATGCATCTCACCACCTTCGCGCCATGGGTGCCCGAGGTGTCGCCGGATCCGGAAGCCACCAAGAGCTTCATCGCGGAATGGAAGAAGCGCGGTTTCCAGTTCGCTGGCGTGACCGAAAGTTTCCGTGGCTATGATGGTATCAGGACCATCGCGGCGGCCATCCAAAAGGCCGGAAAAGCCGACCCGGAGGCAATTCGCGCAGCCTTGTGGCAGCTCGACATCACCGGCCTTAACGGCAAGATCAAGTTCACTAAATCGGGGCCGGAAGGAAAAGAAAGCGGTCAGAGCATTCCGACCGTGTACCTGATCAAGATCGATAACGGCAAGGTCGTCATCCCGCAGGGATGAGGGCACGCCGGCCTCCGGGGAGCGAAACCGGAGGCCGGCGTCCCCATTACGGGGGCTTCGGCAAAATTCAGGCGGCGGCTCCTCGCGGCCCCGTCACCGGGGAATTGAACACGCGTGGATGAATTACTTCAGCATGTTGTCAATGCGGTGATTCTCGGGAGCACCTACGCTCTCCTGGGCATCGGCCTGACACTGATCTTCGGCATCATGCGGGTGGTGAATTTCACCCATGGTGAGCTTTATGCGCTTGGCGCCTACGCGGTGTTTTTTCTTGAAGTTTCCCTCGGCGTAAACTTCTTCCTTGCCCTCGTCATTGCCGTGATCGTCGGCTGCGCCGTCGGCGCGGCGATCGAATTCGTCCTGCTGCGGCCGCTTCTGGATGCCGACATCGATACCACGATGCTCGTGATGATCGGCGCGTGGATCGTGATGCAGAACACCGAGCTCCTCTACTGGGGCGGAGTGTCCAAGGCGGTCATGACGCCGTTCCCCGAGGAACCGCTGCAGATCGGCCCGGTCTTCGTCTCTTGGCTGCGCCTGTTCGTGCTGGTCATGGCCCTGGTCCTGATCGGCGCCACCTATGTGCTGATCAACTGGACGAAGCTAGGCAAGGCCATGCGTGCGACGTTCCAGGATCGCGACACTGCGGCGCTCATGGGAGTGAACATCAAGGGTATCTATACCGCGACCTTCGCCATCGGCTCGGGGCTCGCCGCCGCGGCCGGCGCTTTGCTGGGCCCCGTCTTCCTGGTCACGCCGTCCATGGGTGATCTGGCCTCGCTGAAGGCATTTGCCATTGTGATCCTCGGGGGCCTCGGCAACATTACCGGCGCGACTCTGGGCGGCTTTATCCTGGCATTCGTGGAGGAGATCGGTGCCGGCTACATCTCGTCCGGTTATCGCGACGCCATGGGCTTCCTAATCATCATTATTGTGCTGTTGTTCAAGCCGACCGGCCTGTTCGCACGGGCGGAGCGCATTGGATGAAGCGCCTGCTCCCGTTGCTTTGGGTTTTGGTGATTGCGACAGTCCCGCTATGGCTGCGTGATCAGTATTTTCTGCATGTCACGATCACGACCGCGATTTTCATCATCGCCGCGATGAGTCTCAATCTGCTGTTGGGCTATACCGGACAGCTTAGCCTCGGCCATGTCGCCTTTTTCGGCATCGGCGCCTATGCCAGCGCACTGACCACCCTGGGATTCAATGTCGAGTTGCCGGGCGGCCTTAGCATCGTGCATACGCCCTGGCCGGCGGTTGCCGGCTTTGTGATCGGCGTGATTGTTGCCGGCCTGAGCGGCTACGCGATCGGCAAGTTGTCGTTCAAGGTGCGCGGCGCTTACTTCGTCATTGTCACGATCAGCTTCGCCGAAGTGACGCGGCTGGTCGCGCTGAACTGGGTGGAGCTCACGCAGGGGCCACTCGCGCTGACCAACATTCCGCCCTACACACTTTGGATTCCCGGGATCGGTGAATACGAGTTCTGGAACAAGACCGCCTACTACTACCTCGTCGCCGTTATCGGTCTTCTGGCCTACGTGATCATCAAGCGCCTGGTGAATTCCCGCATCGGCCGGGCCATGGTCGCCTTGAAGGAGAACGAGTCTCTTGCCAGTTCGGTCGGAATCGACGTCACGCGCTACCTTGTTCTGGCGGCGGTGGTGTCGGCCGCCATGGCGGGCGCCGCAGGAAGCCTGTACGCACACTATGTGAAGATCATCGATCCCGATATCTTCCTGTTCATCTATACCGTCACGATGGTCATCATGGTGATCACCGGCGGCAAAGGCACCCTGGCTGGTCCGATCGTCGGCGGCGTGATTTTCGGCTTCATGCCCGTCATCGTGCGATCGTTCGCCGCGCCGGCGGTACAATGGATCCTCTACGGTGCGCTGATGATCGTCATCGTATTCGTTCTGCCGCAAGGGATCGTGCCCGCGATCGAACGCTGGGCGTCAAGCTGGAGACGGTCCCGCGTCGGGAATGACGCTGTCGTGCTGGCCGGCTCGAAAGTGCGCGAAGAGTGACGGTGCAGGCGGACATCGTTCTCTCGATCGAGCACGTGGCCGTGCATTTCGGCGGACTTATTGCCATCTTCGATCTCAATTTCGATGTCCGCGAGGGTGAAATCGTCGGCCTCATTGGGCCGAACGGGGCCGGTAAAACCACGGCATTCAACGTCATTACCGGCTTCCTCAGGCCGACAAGCGGCAATGTCCGCTACCGTTCGACATCCCTGAGCGGATTGAAACCGCACGAGATAGCCAAGCTCGGACTGGTGCGAACATTCCAGCGCACCAGCGTGTTCCAGAACAACAGCGTGTTCCAGAACGTTCTGATCGGCTTGCATGATCGTGGGCGCTCCACCTTGTGGGATACGCTGCTCGCACTGCCTCGCGAGGGTCGATCCGAGCAAGAGCTCGTGCAGGACGCCCATGAGATCCTCCAGCTGGTCGGCCTGGAACAGCGTGCGTCGGAGCTCGCCGGCACTCTGCCTTACGGCGAGCAGCGTCTCCTTGGCATCGCGCTGGCACTGGCTGCGAAGCCGTCGATGCTGCTGCTGGACGAGCCGGTCTCCGGCATGAATGCGTCCGAGACGGCGCGGTGCATGAAGCTCGTCGAGAAGATCCGCGGCTCCGGCGTGACCATCCTGTTGGTGGAGCACGACATGCCCATGGTCATGCAGGTGTCGGATCGAATCGTGGTTCTCAATTACGGGCGCATTATTGCGGAGGGGCCGCCCGCGGCTATTCAGAATGATCCCGAGGTCATCCGCGCCTATCTCGGACAGGGGAAAAAGCGTGCTTGAGCTGCGCGAGCTGGTCTGCTGTTACGGCAAGGTGACGGCGGTGAAGGGCGTGTCGCTCACCGTCGGCCGCGGGCAGCTTGTCGCCTTGATCGGTGCCAACGGCGCGGGAAAAACGACGATCCTGAAGGCAATCTCCGGTCTGCTGACCGCGGCGAGCGGCTCGATCGTGTTTGACGGCGCCGACATTACCCATGCGTCGGCGCGCAGGATTCTTTCGCTCGGGCTCGCGCATTGTCCGGAGGGGCGCCATGTGTTTCCTCACATGACGGTAGCCGAAAATCTGGAAATGGGATGCTATCTGCGGAGCGATCGGGCCGAAATCGCGGCGGACTTGGCGCGCATTTTCGACCAGTTTCCGCGGCTCGCCGAACGTCGGCAACAGTCGGCGGGAACCCTGTCGGGCGGCGAGCAACAGATGCTCGCGATCGGCCGCGCCTTGATGTCGCGGCCGAAACTCATCATGTTCGACGAGCCATCGCTCGGGCTCGCGCCCAACATCGTGGAGCGCACCTTCGATATCATCACCGGCATTCGCGATGCCGGGACGACGGTGCTCATGGTGGAGCAGAACGCCTCAGCGGCGCTGGATATGTGCGATCATGCCTACCTGCTCGAATCGGGCTCTCTCGCCCTGTCCGGTGCCGGCCGCGAATTGATCGACAACCCACACGTGCGCACAGCCTATCTCGCGGGTTGATCGCCGGGTTTGGGCCGATTTCAAGTGTGGAAATATGACAGCCTTGCCACCATTCGAGGCAAATAATTCCTCGAATTCGTGCTTCGAAATGGCACTACGCCACCATATTTGTTACACTTCAGCCCGAGTCAATTTGGGAAGAGGATTGAAAGACTACTGACGTCCATCCCTTGCGGGAGAGATCGGTCCGACCGACGCCGAAGGAGCAACCGCCCCGGAAACTCTCAGGCAAAAGAATCGCAAGGGAAGTACACTCTGGAGAGAGGCGCGCACGCGTCCGCCGACGGGATAACGCTCTCAGGCACCATCACAGAGGGGGCACCACATAGATCGACCATTGTGGTCGGATCAAAGGTGCCTCGCATGTACTCGGTCGCTATCGAGCTAAATCGTTTTATTCTTACCGCGCTCGTGTCTTCGGCGTCATGCGCCACGGGACCCGCTCCTGCTGCGTGGGTGCGGACATGAGCGAAGTTGTTGCCGGCGAACGACTCAAGCGCACGCCTCTGCACCAGCTGCACCTCGATCTCGGCGCTCGGATGGTTCCGTTTGCGGGCTACGAGATGCCCGTCCAGTACCCGAATGGAATCCTGAAAGAGCACCTTCACGTCCGCGCAGCGGCCGGGCTTTTCGACGTGTCGCATATGGGACAGTTCGAAATTCGGTCGCGCAACGGAGACAGCGAGGACGCTGCACGTGCGCTGGAATCGATCGTTCCTATGGATATTTTGGGCCTTGCTTCGGGGCGGCAGCGATATGCATTGCTCACCAACGAGGATGGTGGCGTTCGCGATGATCTCATGATCGCGCGCCTCGGCGAACGCTTTTTGATCGTTGCCAATGCGGCCTGCAAGGACGCCGACGAAGCTTATCTGCGGCAAACGATGTCCCGGGCCTGCACGATCGAGCGGCTCGAGGATCGAGCTCTGCTGGCTCTGCAAGGGCCGCGCGCCGAAGCTGCGCTGGCGCGGCTTGCACCCGAAGTCAGGTCGATGCGTTTCATGGACCTTCGCGCCGTCGAGGTCATGAATGCGGCCTGCACCGTCTCCCGCTCCGGCTATACCGGCGAGGACGGCTTCGAGATCAGCCTGCCGGCGTCGCACGCCGAGGCGGTAGCGCAAGCGCTGCTTGAGAACAGCGATGTTGCGATGATCGGGTTGGGTGCGCGGGACAGTCTGCGCCTTGAGGCCGGTTTGTGCCTGTACGGATCGGAACTCGATGTGACGACGACGCCAGTCGAGGCGGCGCTAGAGTGGAGTATTCAGAAAGTCCGGAGAGCCGGTGGCAGCCGGGAAGGCAATTTTCCGGGCGCGCCAAAGATCCTGCACCAGCTCGCGAATGGCGCGCCGCGCCGGCGCGTGGGCTTGCGTCCGGAGGGGAGGGCGCCAATCCGCCGCGGTGCCGAGCTCTTTTCGGATCAAGACACGGCTGACGCGATCGGCGTGATCACGTCGGGAGGATACGGTCCCAGCGTCAACGCACCGGTTGCCATGGGCTACGTGGCGCGGGCTGGCGAGTTGACTGGCGGGAGGGTCTACGCGGATTTGCGCGGAACGCGTGTGCCGCTGCGGCTGTCCGGGCTTCCCTTCATTCCCACCACCTACAAACGCTGACGTACACGTCGGGAGATCGCACATGTTGAAGTTCACGCAGGATCACGAGTGGCTCTTGATCGAGGGGGACTCGGCGACCATAGGGATCACGCAATACGCCCAGGAGCAGCTGGGCGACCTTGTTTTTGTCGAGCTTCCGAAGCCCGGACGATCGGTCGATGCCGGCGCAGCCGCGGCAGTTGTCGAGTCGGTGAAGGCCGCCTCGGACGTCTACGCGCCGATCGCGGGCGAGATCGTCGAAATCAATCAAAGCGTGGTCGACGAGCCCAGCCTGGTGAATTCAGACCCGATGGGAAAGGGCTGGCTGTTCAAGATGAAGATCGCAGACCGCTCTCAGGTGGAGGCGCTGATGGATGAGCAGGCCTATCACGCCGTGATCGACAAGGCCGCGTCCGCATAACGAAGACCTGGACCGATTGAAGACTTGGACCGATTGAGGAAGAGCTTTGCAATGCTGAACGATCCATCGATCCCCAGTGGTTTCGAGAGCCGCCACATCGGACCATCGCCGCAGGACGTGAGCGCGATGCTGGAGACCATTGGCGTCTCGAGCCTCGACGAGTTGATCGCCCAGACGGTTCCTGACGACATCCGCCAGCGCGCACCACTCGATCTTGGAATGGCTCTGTCGGAAACTGAGGCGCTTGAGAAGGCACGTGAGCTGGCCGCCCGCAACCTCGTGCTCACGTCGCTAATTGGTCAAGGATATTACGGCACGATCCTGCCACCCGTGATCCAGCGCAATATTCTGGAAAACCCCGCGTGGTATACGGCTTATACGCCGTATCAGCCGGAAATCAGCCAGGGGCGACTCGAGGCGCTGCTTAATTTCCAGACCATGATCGCGGATCTGACCGCGCTGGACATTGCCAATGCCTCGCTCCTCGACGAAGCCACGGCGGCAGCCGAAGCGA
This sequence comes from Xanthobacteraceae bacterium, assembly GCA_035690995.1. Classification (GTDB taxonomy): domain Bacteria; phylum Pseudomonadota; class Alphaproteobacteria; order Rhizobiales; family Xanthobacteraceae; genus VAZQ01. Next base: position 7,102 of record DASSJW010000178.1, on the reverse strand, counting down.
TGGCCATGGCGCAACGGATTTCGCAATCGGAACGAACCGTCTTTTTTGCCGATCGGGATTGCCATCCGCAGACCCTGGCCGTCTTGCGGACCCGCGCCGAGGCGCTGGGCTGGCAGGTCGCCATCGGCGACCCCATGGGAGATATCGATCCTGCAGCGATTTTTGGTGCTCTTTTCCAATACCCCGGCACATTCGGCGAGGTTCGCGATTTCCGCGAGCCAATCGCGAGGCTAAAGGCTGCGGGTGCGATCTCGGTATTGGCGGCAGATCCGCTCGCGCTGACACTGATCAAACCGCCGGGCGAGCTCGGCGCTGATATTGCCGTCGGTTCGACGCAACGCTTCGGCGTGCCGATGGGCTATGGCGGCCCGCACGCCGCCTATATCGCCACGCGGGACGTCCACAAGCGTGCGCTGCCTGGCCGGCTCGTCGGCGTTTCGGTCGACAGCCGCGGAAACAAGGCTTACCGACTGGCGCTTCAGACTCGCGAACAGCACATCAGGCGCGAGAAAGCGACATCGAATATCTGCACGGCCCAGGTCCTGCTTGCCGTGATCGCTTCGATGTACGCGGTCTATCATGGTCCCGAGGGCCTGAAAACGATTGCGCGCCGCGTGCACGAGACGGCCTCCCAGCTGAGGGCGGGCCTCGTGGCGCTGGGCTGGACCGTTCGCGCGGGGGCGTTTTTCGACACGATCACGGTCGAGGTCGGCGAGCAGCGCGCGGCCGTTCTCGAACGCGCCGTCGAAAGCGGGATCAACCTGCGCGATATTCCCTCGTGCCACGGCAGGTCATGCATCGGTATCAGCTGCGATGAAACGACGACGATGGAAGTGGTCCAGAGGGTGTTGTGCGCGTTCGGCGATGCCCCGGCCAACGCGGCCAAACGGGCCAACAAGATGGCCCCGGGAGACGTGGCAATTCCGGCGGGGCTGCGCCGCGACAGCAACTTTCTGACCCATCAGGTCTTTCATCAGTATCGATCGGAAACGGAACTGTTGCGTTATATGCGCCGCCTCGCCGACCGCGATCTTGCGCTCGATCGGAGCATGATTCCGCTCGGGTCCTGCACCATGAAGCTCAACGCCACGGCCGAAATGATTCCGTTGACTTGGTCGGAATTCGCCAACCTCCATCCGTTTGCGCCGTCGTCGCAGGCCAAGGGGTACGCCGCCGTCATCGCCGAGCTCGACACGACTCTGCGAGTGATCACGGGCTATGATGCGATTTCGTTCCAGCCCAATTCCGGCGCGCAGGGAGAATATGCGGGTCTGCTGGCTATCCGCGCGTATCACCGCAGCCGCGGTCAGGGGCACCGCGTCGTTTGCCTGATTCCGGCCTCCGCGCACGGCACTAACCCGGCCTCTGCGCACATGGCGGGCATGGACGTCGTGGTGGTGAATTGTGACAGCAGCGGAAACATCGACTTGTCCGATCTGCGCGCCAAGGCGGATGTCCATGGCGACCGCCTGGCGGCGATCATGATCACGTATCCTTCGACCCATGGCGTATTCGAGCCGGAGGTGCGCAAGATCTGCGAGATCGTTCACGGCCGTGGCGGGCAGGTCTATCTCGACGGCGCGAACCTGAACGCGCAGGTCGGCTTGGCGCGCCCGGGCGACTATGGCGCCGATGTCAGCCACGTGAACTTGCACAAGACGTTCTGCATACCCCACGGCGGTGGCGGCCCCGGCATGGGGCCGATCGGCGTGAAGGCGCATCTCGCGCCATTCCTCCCAGGGGACCCGCAGCAGCCGGGCGCGCCGGCGTCGGTTGGTCCGATATCCGCGGCACCATACGGGTCAGCGTCGATCCTGCTCATTTCCTGGATTTATTGTCTGCTGATGGGTGGCAAGGGTTTGACCGCGGCCACCAAGGTCGCCATCCTCAACGCGAACTATGTCGCCGCGCGCCTTCAGGCGCACTATCCGCTGCTCTACAAGGGTCGCTTCGGTCGCGTCGCGCATGAATGCATCATCGATGTACGCCCGCTGAAAAATACGGCGGGGGTGAGCGTGGACGATGTCGCGAAGCGGCTCATCGACTACGGATTTCACGCGCCGACGATGAGCTTCCCCGTCGCGGGAACCTTGATGATCGAACCAACGGAATCGGAGTCCAGGCACGAGATCGACCGGTTCTGCGACGCAATGATCGCCATCCGCGATGAAATCCGGGCGATCGAAGAGGGGCGGATGTCGCGCGAGAATAACCCGCTCAAGCATGCGCCGCACACCGCGCTCGATCTGGCGGAGGACAACTGGAGTCGGCCCTATTCGCGGCGTCAGGCCTGCTTTCCCGCCGCGCTACCGGCTAACAAGTATTGGCCACCGGTGAACAGGATCGACAACATCTACGGCGACCGCAACCTGATCTGCACTTGTCCACCGGTCGAGGAGTACGCGACGGCAGCCGAGTAGCCGTCACGGGCGGATGCATCCGGCCATTCATCCTTGCAAAACGTTGTGCGCTGAGGGACGAGCGCCGCGGTAAGCTAAAGTCTTATCCCCGCGGCCTCGAGGATGGAGCGGGCACGCGCACGCTGATCGTCGGAGATGGTCAGACGTTCCGCGAAATCGCGTCCCGTCGGGCGGGTCGCATCGATGCCCATCTTGGTCAAGGTGAAGGTCTGCGGGTCCGACGTCGGGTCCAGAATCGCACCCTTTGCGCCGGGGATGAATATGATGTCCTTCTCCGCGCGCACGCGCGTTGCCACCGCCCACATGACGTCGTTGATGTTGAAGATGTCGACATCGTCGTCCACCACGATCACGTATTTGGTGTAAAGCTCGGTGCCGAGCGTGGCCATGATCGCCATCTGCGGCTCGCCCTCGGCGATCTTCTTCATGGAGACGAAGGCCATGAAAGCGCCGCACGTGGTATGCGGGACATGCACCGCGCGCACGTTGGGCAGGTTGCGACGCAGGGCGTTGAGGATCTCGCCTTCGCGGGTGATGCAGGACACCAGGATGTGATCCCGTGACATGCCCGAGGTGACGCTGTGCAACATGGCGTCACGGCGCATGCGAATTCGGTGTGCCACGAATACGTTCTGCGTGCTGCGGTACGAAGCATAGCCGGTGAACTCGCCGAACGGACCTTCGGGCTCGTGCACATTGGCGAGGATTTCGCCTTCGATGATGATCTCGGCTCCCGCGGGCACTTCGAGACCATTCACGCCACAGCGCGCGAGCCGGTACGGCTCGCCGAACAGACCTCCGATAATCTCGAATTTTCGGACCTGCGGCGGATACGCGTAAACCATCGAGCCCATATAGTGCAGCGGATGGACCCCGAGCGTGATGACCGCAGGCAGCGATTCGCCGCGTTCTTCGGCGCGGCGGTGGAATTCATACAGCCGGCGGCGCGAATGCAGCGAGACGCCCAGCCGGTTCTTGTCCTTGAGCATCAGGCGGTGGAAACCTGTCGTGTCGATGCCGGTCACCGGGTCGCGGGCGACGATCTGGCCGGCGGTGATGTAGGGCGCCGCGTCGACCGAGAATTGCAGCGGAATAGGCAGCTTCGTCAGGTCGACGTCATCGCCTTCGATGACCACGTCGTCCCATGCGCCGCGCTCTACGGTTTCGCAGGGAATATACTTCTGGCAACGTTCGCGAAATGCCGTCGGCAGGTTCCCCGGTTCCGCACCGAGGCAGGCAGCCAACAGCTTGCGATTGCCGGCGACATTGGTCACGAGCTGCATGTCGCTGCCACGCACATTCTCGAACACGACGACAGGGCTCTTTCCCGCCTGATCGAGTTCGAACACCAGCGCAGTCGAATCGAAACGCAGGTCGATCGGCTGGCGGATCCGCAACAATTCGTCTGGATATTCGGTTTCCACCAGGCGCAAGAAGCCACGCAGGCTTTGGCTATCGTGGTCGACGTTCCCTCTCACGGATTTCCCCCGACGGAATGAGCTTGTGATCTAGATGATAGTACCTTTGGGGGTGCGGAAATGACAGCGATAACTCTGTCGCGCGCCCCACAGGCCAGGGCGGTCAGCGGGTGCAGGTGAGCTAAGATCATGCTTGCTTGGTGCGCCAATAGCGTCCGTGCTCGTCTCGCTCGAGGGCATGGCGCGTGCGAACGTCGCTCCAGGCCAGAAGCACCGCGCGGTACTTCTGGTCGCGGGTCGCGTCGAGTATGTCGCGAAAGTACGTAGGCTCTCGCAGACACTCCTCGATTCGCTTGACGAGCGCGGGATCTGCTTGATCGCTGGCGCTCACAGATAGTCCTCCAGGCGCACTTCGCTCCGGAATGCGGGAACAATCCGTTCGTACCGAAATGCCGGAATGCCTTCAGGAATGGTCGCGTCGATGCCGAATTTCGCGGTCGTCGGCAGCTCGCCCGGCTTGAGGTCCCAGGGCCGCACGCTGGGGTCGACATGCTTTCCCTTCATGCCCGACAGGATGATGATGTCCTTGTCGGCCTGGCAGCGGAAAGTGACCGCCCATTCGACCTCATCGGGATTGTAGATATCGATATCGTCATCGGTGACGATCGCTTGCTTCACCACCGGCAGCGACAGCAGAGCCGCGAGCGCATTCCTGCCTTCACCGGCACGCTTCTTGATCGCCGCGACAACCGACCAGCCGCAGCAGCCACCTTCGGTTGCACGCACGCCCGCAACCTGGATCCCCGCGAGCCCCAGCACCCGCCGGCACGCCGCCTCGGTCGCGGGCCCATTCAGCCAGTCGTTTTCCCACGGCATTTGCAGCGCGTAGAAGATCGGGTTGCGGCGGTGCGTGATTGCACCGACGCGAAACAGGGGATTGTGCTTCAGATCGCCCTGCATGCCAGCGAATTCGCCGAACGGGCCCTCGTCGGCGGTCCAGCCGTTGGGCAGCAGTTCGCCTTCCAGCACGATCTCCGCATTCGCCGGCACCATCACGTCCACGGTCTTGGCGCGTACGAGACGCGCGGGCTCGCCACGCAACCCTCCCGCAATCTCCATTTCGTTCAGCCCGGCCGGGGCTTTATAGGCGGCCGCCATGTGCTCGAATGCATGCACGCCGATTGCGATAGCCACGGGGAGGGGCTGTTTGCGCTCGTAGGTCCTGGTGTAGTACCGACGCAGGTCGGAGGCCGTGAACAGATCCATGGCCATTTCCCGACGCGTGCGGAACATCAGCCGGTAGCATCCGGCGTTCGGCCCCAACTCCGGATCGTCGGCGAAGGCGACGCCGCCGGAAATGTAGGGGCCGCCATCCTTCTCATGCATGAACGGGATGGGCAGCGTCGTGAGGTCGACGTCGTCGCCCGTCGAGACAACTTCTTGGCACGGCGCGTCGTTGACGAGGACCGGCGATAGCGGCCGCGCCACGGCGGTGGCAAAACGGCTGCCAAGCTCCGCTACCGGCCAGTCCAGAGCGGATGCCAGTCGGTCGCGGGTCCAATACAGACCCCCGACAACCGGAATGTCGTAATCTTCAACCGCCTCACAGAGGATGGCGCTTGGAGCCTGGCCGCACAGGGCGGTGATGTGGCGTGGGCTGATCGTCTTGGAGACCCGCCGCAGGTGGCCCTCGCGCTCCATGCGTGCAAGCATGCCGCGAAAGTCCTCGTTGTGCCGGTCCTCCTCCGTTCTGCGCGCTGCCATGCCTGCCTGCTCCGCAAATGGCTCGGCATGAAGCGAAGCCACGCAAGATGTTCAAGAGTAGTACATTCTATAGGTCCGTCTCGACAAGTCCAAGACGTGGCGGGGCTATTTCACCTGGGGTGCCGGCCACGAGCTGCTGCCACGCTTGCAATTGACAGCGCCGAGCGCCGTCGGTCTATTCAACGGACCGCTGGCATTGCCGTTGCAGATTTGGCTTCGCCATCGGCGATGAATCGTGCGCAATAGGTGCATGATGAGCGCGGCAAAAATCATGGAGTGCTTAATGTCGTCAGCCACCACAACCATGGCGTCAACCGCGCGTCGGCCGCTTGCTCGCGTGAACGGGCTCAACCGGCGCGTCATATGGGGGGCGATGCTCATCACAGCGCCTATGCTGGTATCCGGAGCGACTCTCGCGCGGGCGACGGATTGGCCCGCAAAGCCCGTGACGGTGGTCGTCGGCTATGCCGCTGGCGGCAACACCGACGTCATGGCACGCATGGCGAGCAAGAAGCTTTCCGAGGATCTCAAGCAAAGCTTTATCGTCGAGAATAGAATCGGGGCGGGCGGTGCGCTTGCCGCCGCCTACGTGGCGCAGGCCGCTCCGGACGGCTACACGCTGTTCTTCGCTGCCGCTCCGCAAATCGCCATCGTGCCGCAGCTGCAAAAGGTGAACTACGATCCGAAGAAGGATTTTGTCCCGGTCAGCGTCTTCGGCACTGGCCCTTTCATTCTCGGCATCAACTCTTCAATTCCGGCCAAGACGATTGCCGAGTTCGTGGCCTATGCGAAAACCCGCAAGATCAACTACGGATCAAGCGGCGTGGGCTCTGTCGCCCACCTCGCTGCCGCGCTGTTCGTGAACCGCGCCGGCCTCGATGCGGTGCACGTGCCCTTCCGCGGCAGCGGACAGGTGACGGCGGCGCTGCTCGGCGGGCAGATCGACATGTTCTTCGGCAATGCATCGGATCTTGTTCCGCAGGTGGAGAGCGGCAAGGTGACGCTGCTGGGAGTCGCGACGCCCCGGCGGATGAAACAGCTTCCGAACGTACCGACAATCGGCGAAACTTATCCGTCTACGTCGCTCGAAAGTTGGAACGGGTTCCTGGCGCCGGCCAAGACACCGCCAGAGATCATCGACAAGCTTGCCAAGCACGTCATCGCTGCGGCGCGCGACCCCGCCACCGCTGCGCAGTTGGCGGCACTCGGTATCGAGCCGAACGGCACCACGCCGGAAGAATTCGCGGCTCAGATCAACCGGGAGCAGCCCCAGTTCGACGACGCGATCAAGGCCGCCAAGCTGCAGCCGGAATAGCGTCGCCGCGGTTTCAACCGCCCGGAATGACGCCTTTCGGGAGGGAGAAGCAGTATTTGGCGATATCGCCGGCGCGCGTGTACCAGACCCGATCGTTGTGCTTGTGTTCAACACAGTGCTTGATGGCCTGTCGCAGCGGCCGCAGTCGGAACGGCTGGCCGACGATGAATCCATGCAACGCCAGC
>DASSJW010000177.1:0-5480 GCA_035690995.1 Xanthobacteraceae bacterium | reverse complement strand
CTGAGCGAAATTGGTTATGTCGAGGGCCGAAACGTCACCATCGAATACCGCTGGGCGGACGGCCAGAATAATCGATTGCCGGCATTGGCGGCTGATTTAGTTCGCCATCAGGTGAGCGTGATTGCCGCGCCGGGTAGCACGCCTGCGGCGCTTGCGGCAAAGGCGGCGACCGCGACGATTCCCGTCCTATTCCAAGTAGGGACCGACCCGGTCGCGGCTGGACTTGTCGCGAGCCTCGCCCGACCGGGCGGCAATGTTACTGGCGTGACCAGCTTGAATACGGAACTGGGGCCGAAGCGGCTGGAGCTGCTGCGCGAATTGATGCCTACGGCGACCATCATTGCCGTGCTCGTCAACCCAACTAGTCCCAGTACTGCTGAGCCCTTTTTGCGAGCCGTGCAGCCGGCGGCGCGCGCCCTCGGGTTGCAGGTCCATGTCCTGAATGCCATCACCGAGCGCGACTTCGATACGGTATTCGCGACCTTCGTCCAATTGCGGGCCGGCGCGCTCGTGATCGCTCCCGATGCAATGTTCATCAGCCGGAGCGAACAGCTCGCCGGATTGACGCTGCGCCATGCGGTGCCCGCGATCACCCAGTTTCGCGAGTTCGCCGCGGCCGGCGGCTTGATGAGTTACGGAGGCAGCTTTACGGAAGGGGCCCGTCAGGTCGGCGTCTACACCGGCCGGATACTCAAGGGGGAGAAGCCGGCCGACTTGCCGGTCCAGCAGTCCACGAAGGTTGAGCTGATCATCAACCTCAAAACCGCCAAGGCGCTCGGCCTCACCGTTCCGCCTGGGCTGCTCGCCCGCGCCGACGAGCTCATTGAGTGAGCCTCGGCTGAAGGCAGCTATTGGCACATCGCGCCACTTCGCGGCAACGAAGCAATTCGGTCGCTTTCCGAGCGAAGCGGACATTCAGCGAGATCCAAGGTGCCTTCAGGCTCGCGGAGCCTTCCAGGCCGGCCATTCTTTCTAACCGCGCGGTGGCCTTGATGCGCGTGTTATCCCGGCAAAAGGTTCCGCTTGGGTCGTTGTGACGTGGATGGCTAAGCGGTCCCGCAAGTGCACTTCCTTAGTACCCCGACCAGTTGCGGCCGCCGCGACCCCTCGCTCGGCCGTCCCGGACGCGGTAGGTTGCAGGGCCGCGAGAGGCCGCGCGGATCGATGGCTTGAGAGTACGAATGCTGGCAAAAACGGAAAAAGCATCCGTCGCGACGACCGTGGACAATTGGCTTGCGCAGTTCGAACGGGCTCTCGCCGAACCCGACAACGTTCTGCTCAAGACCCTGTTTCATGCCGACAGCCATTGGCGCGATGTGCTGGCCCTGACCTGGCACATCCGAACGGTCAGCGGCTTGGACGCCATCGTGAACGAGCTGAGGGCGCATGTCGGCCGGGCGCAGCCGGCCGGCTTCAGGACCGCCTCCCATCGGACTGCGCCTCGCCACGTGACGCGCGCGGGCACCAGAGCGATTGAAGCGATCTTCCAGTTTGAAACCGCTGACGGCCGCGGCAGCGGAGTGCTGCGGCTCACCCCCGATGCCAACCATGGTAATGCGCTGAAAGCGTGGACCTTGCTCACGTCGCTGGACGAATTGACGGGGGTCGGGGAACGGGCCGGGAAATCACGGTCGCAGGACAAGGCCTATTCGCGCGATTTTCGCGGCCCCAACTGGCTCGACCTCAGGAAAGCCGCCGCCGACTATGGCGACCGGGATCCGGCGGTGCTCGTTGTTGGCGGGGGACAGGCCGGGCTTTCGATCGCCGCCCGCCTCACGCAATTGCAGGTCGATACGCTGATCGTGGACCGTGAAGCGCGCATCGGCGACAACTGGCGCAAACGCTATCACGCCCTGGTGCTGCACAACCAGGTGCACGTCAATCACCTGCCCTACATGCATTTTCCACCGACCTGGCCGACCTACATTCCCAAAGACAAGCTTGCCGCCTGGTTCGAGGCCTATGTGGAAAGCATGGAGCTCAACTATTGGACCGGCACCGAGTTCGAGGGCGGCACGTACGACGAACAGGAGGAGCGGTGGTCGGTGACGCTGCGTCGGGCGGACGGCTCGAAGCGGGAGATGCACCCGCGGCACGTCGTCATGGCGACCGGCGTGAGCGGCATTCCGAGCCTTCCGGAGATTCCGACCCTGCGCAACTTCGGCGGCACCATTCTGCACTCCAGCCAATACGATGACGGCGAGGCGTGGAGGGGCAAGCGAGCGCTTGTCATCGGCTCCGGCACCAGCGGCCATGATATCGCGCAGGACCTGTACTCGAACGGGGCAAAGGTCACGCTGGTTCAGCGCAGCTCCACCATGATCGTCAATGTTGAACCGAGCGCGCAACTTCCGTACGCGCTGTATGCCGAAGGACCTCCGCTGGAGGACTGCGACCTCATCACGGCGTCCATGCCGCTCGCATTGGCAAGGAAAAGCCACATCCTGCTGACCGAACAGGCGAAGACTCTCGACCGGACACTCCTCGATGCTCTGGAGCGGCGGGGGTTCAAGCTTGATTTCGGTGAAGACGGAACGGGCTGGCAGTTCAAGTACCTCACCCGCGGCGGCGGCTACTACTTCAATGTCGGCTGTTCAGACCTGATCGTTGCAGGCGAGATCGGGCTGGCGCAATTTTCCGATATCGCCGGGTTCGTCGCGGAGGGAGCGTCGCTGCGCAACGGCGAGACGCTCGCTGCCGATCTGATCGTGCTGGCGACCGGCTACAAAGGCCAGGAACATCAGGTTCGCGAATTGTTTGGCGATGATGTTGCCGCTCGCGTCGGCCCGATCTGGGGATTCGGCGATGACCAGGAGTTGCGCAACATGTTCGTGCGCACCGGGCAGCCCGGCCTCTGGTTCATCGCCGGCAGTTTCGCCCAATCCCGCATCTACTCCAAGTATCTCGGCCTGCAGATCAAGGCCTGCGAGGCCGGCCTGCTCCCCCAAAGTCACGCCCTTCCGCAACGCGCTTCCGGTTAGAATGGGAGCGGACTCGAATCCGCCGCGCCGGCAAGCGAGGGGAAAGCGTTGGGCGATCATTCATCCGCGTCGGTTCGCATCGTCGTCATGGAGGGCGACGGCATCGGGCCGGAGATCACCGCCGCCACGCTCGACGTGCTGCGCGCGGCCGGGCGCGTGTTCGCGCTCGATCTGTCGTTCACCCCGGTGGCGGTGGGCTTTGCGGCGTTGCGCGCGCATGGCAGCACGCTGCCCGATGCCGCGGCGCAAGCCGCCAGTGCCGCCGACGGCGTGATCCTCGGGCCGGTCTCGCACAACGACTATCCGCCGCTGGCGCAAGGCGGCCTGAACCCGTCGGGGGAGCTGCGCCGGCGCCTCGACCTGTTCGCCAATATCCGCCCGGCGCGCAGCCGCGGCGGCTTTCCGCCCCGCTGCGGCTCGCCCGTCGACCTCGTCATCGCGCGCGAGAACACCGAGGGCTTTTACGCCGACCGCTCGATGTTTCTCGGCTCCGGCGAGTTCATGCCCACGCCCGACCTCGCGTTGTCGGTGCGCAAGATTTCGCGCGCGGGCTCGACGCGGATCGCCGAAGCGGCCTTCGCGCTGGCGCGCCGCCGGCGCAACAAGGTGACGGCGGTGCACAAGGCCAACGTGCTGCGGGTGTCGGACGGACTGTTTCTCGAATGCGTGCGCGCGGTGGCGGCACGCTTTCCCGTCGTGCAATACGAGGAGCGGATCATGGACGCGATGGCGGCGCTGCTGGTGCGCGACGCCGGCGCGTTCGACGTGGTCGTGACCACCAACATGTTCGGCGACATCCTGTCCGATCTCGCCTCCGAGATCAGCGGCAGCCTCGGGCTCGCCGCCTCGCTCAATGCCGGCACGGCGCATGCGATGGCGCAGGCGCAGCACGGCTCGGCCCCCGACATCGCGGGACAGGACCGCGCCAACCCGGCCTCGCTCATCGGCTCGGCGGCGATGCTGCTCGCCTGGTTGGGCGAGCGCCGCGACGACGGGCGCTTCACGCGCGCGGCCGCGGCGATCGAAGACGCCCTCGATCGCGCGATCGCCACGCCGCACTGGCGCACGGGAGATCTCGGCGGCCCGCTCGGGACCAAGGCGTTCGGCGCGCGGGTCGCGGCGCTGGTGGAGGAGGGGGCGCGGGAGTAGCAGGCCCGCGCAAGGCCCGGCGCCACGCGCCGGTCGTGTCAGCGGCGGTGACCGCGATGACGATCAACGAGGGACGAGCCGGACACGGCACCGGCATCAGCCGAAGCCGGGTACCAGCAAGTACTCCAGCAGCGCCGTGCCACCGAGACTGCCGAGCGGCAACAGCATGGCACGGACCACGGGCTGCTGCGAATAGGGGCTGAACGCCCCTTCGCGCAAATCCTCGACTCGGCGCAACAGCAGCTCGAGCTGGCTCGCAAACAGTCCCCCATCCGGCAAGCTTCTAGCCTCGGCAATCTGATCCCTGAGCTTTCGCCGAGCGGTCTCGCGCGCGGCCTCCGCCGACCGCCGGAGCAATATCGCGGAGGCGGTGACGATGAGCACGCCTGCCCCCATTGTGACCAGGTCGGGAATGCTGGGGTTGTAATTGGCGAACAGGCGGCTGCGCGAGACCACGATCAGCGCGATGATCAGAAACGGCCAATACAACAGGGCGGTGATGCATTTGGTGCGCTTGGAGAGGAAGATGAGGGCAAGCCAGTCGTCGAGGCAGCGGTGCTCGCGTCCGGGCCGGTCGCCGGGCTGATGCTTGAATCCAAGCCGATTACCGTATTTCTGGAGCGCCTCGGGCGGCCAGACGATGCTGCCCTTATGAAAAGCCCTTACGAGCCCCCAGGACAGAAGCGTCGTGTCCGCAACAAAGAAGACCAGGAACAACGTCGCAAAGACAATGAAGAACGTGACCCACTCATAAGCATACAGGCTCAAGTGGCCTCTGATCGGAGCATGCGGCTGGCCGAAGATCAGAAGGAGCGTGGCCCAAAACAGCAGCATTGCCACTATGGCGGCTGTCACGCGCCACATCCGCGAACTCAGGCTGCCTTGATAGACGTATGTCCCCCAACCGGACGACACGCTCTGCAATGAGGACGCAGCTCCGCGCGCCGATGCGCTTGCGTCGGCCGCGGACGGATACCAAAAACGGGCAACAAGCCCGACCCACGGCCCATGACTGCTGACGATCGCGGCCTGCTCGGCCTTCACGCGCTTCCAAGTCTTGTTGAGATGAAAATCTTTGACAATCTCATCAAGGTTTCGATCGAGGTACCGCCGACTGTAACCGATCAACCAAACGCAGAGAGCCAAAGCCGCAACGCGCAAGAAAATCGTGGGCCAGACGCTGATGCCTTCCAGCAGCGTCAGCGGCTGGCCGTCCTGCGTCAGCCAGTCGCCGATCTGGGGAACTCGCAAGTAAAGAGCTTTTCCAAGCAGGAAGCTTACGGCGCCGACGACAATCGCAATCGCCAGCGCCCGCGCCATCAGCCCGCGGTAGCGTGTAGCGCCGCCCAT
>DASSJW010000176.1:0-8410 GCA_035690995.1 Xanthobacteraceae bacterium | reverse complement strand
CAAACCTGCGACCGCGTCGAAATCCAAGTCGAAATCCAAGTCCACATCCAAGTCGAAATCCAAGTCTTCAGCAAAGCGGAAGTGAGCCGTGGCAAAGATCATCGCAGGTATAGGCTCGTCGCATGTTCCCGCCATCGGGGCAGCGCTCGATAACGGTAAGACCGAGGAACCCTATTGGAAACGGGTGTTCTCCGGCTTCGAGAAATCCAAGGAATGGATGGCGAAGACCAAGCCCGATGTCGCTATCGTGGTCTACAACGACCACGCCTCGGCGTTCTCGGTGGAGATGATCCCGACCTTCGCGCTCGGCTGTGCGGCGGAGTTTCCGCCCGCCGACGAGGGCTGGGGCCCGCGCCCAGTGCCGGTGGTCAAGGGCCATCCCGCGCTCGCGGCTCACATCGCGCAATCCGTCATCCTCGACGAGTTCGATCTCACCATCGTCAACAAGATGGAGGTCGATCACGGGCTGACCGTGCCGATGAACCTCTTGTTTGGGCAGCCGAAGGACGCCTGGCCGTGCCCGGTGATCCCGCTTGCCGTCAACGTCGTCATGTATCCGCCGCCGACCGGGCATCGCTGCTACATGCTGGGCAAGGCGATCCGCAAGGCGGTTGAGTCCTATCCCGAGGATCTGAAGGTGGTCATCTTCGGCACCGGCGGGCTGTCGCATCAGATCAGCGGCCCGCGCGCCGGGCTGATCAACAGCAAGTGGGACAAGAACTTCCTCGATAACCTATCCAAGGATCCGAAGAAGCTCACGCGCATTCCGCACCTCGAATATATGCGCGAGGCCGGCGCCGAGGGCATCGAGATGGTGATGTGGCTGATCATGCGCGGCGCGCTCGACGACAAGGTCGACGAGGTCTACCGCTTCTACACCGTGCCGGCGTCGAACACCGCGGTCGGACACATCATCCTGGAGAACGCGCGCAAATCAGCCGGCGCACGCAAGGCGGCCGGCAAGAGCAGGCGCGGAGCCGCGGGCAAGAGCAGACAGGCGGCGGTCCGCCAACGTAGTCACCGAATCGCGAGCAAGGGAACACGATGAAGATTTGCGTAGCCGGCCAAGGCGCCTTTGGTCAAAAGCATCTCGACGCGCTCAAGCGCATTTCCGGCGTCGAGGTGACCTCGCTGGTGGGCGGCAATCAGGACGCCACCGCCGAGGTTGCCAAGAAATACGGCATTCCCCATCACACCGGCGACCTGTCGGAGGGCATCAAGCGTGCCGACGCGGTCATCCTCACCACCCCGACCAAGATGCATTTCCGCCAGGGCGAGCAGGTCATGCGCGCCGGCAAGCACGTGCTGGTGGAGATCCCGGTCACCGATAGCGTCGAGGACGCCGAGAAGCTGGTGAAAATCGCCAAGGAGACCGGCGTGGTGGCGATGGGCGGGCACGTGCGACGCTTCAATCCCAGCCACCAATGGGTTCACAAGCGGATCGAGAAGGGCGAGCTCAAGATCCAGCAGATGGACGTGCAGACCTATTTCTTCCGCCGCAAGAACATCAACGCGGCGGGCAATCCGCGCAGCTGGACCGACCATCTGCTGTGGCACCACGCCGCCCACACTATCGATCTCTTCCAGTATCAGGCTGGCGAGACCATCTCCGATTGCTATGCGGTGCAGGGGCCGATCCATCCGCAGCTCGGCATCGCCATGGACATGGGCATCGTGGCGAAGGTGCCGTCGGGCGCCATCCTCACGCTGTCGCTGTCGTTCAACAATGACGGGCCGCTCGGCTCGTTCTTCCGCTACATCTGCGACAACGGCACCTACAAGGCGTTCTACGACGACCTCAGCGACGGCAAGGACAACAAGATCGACGTGTCCAAGGTCGATGTCTCCATGGACGGCATCGAGCTCGAGGACCGCGAGTTCATTGCCGCGATCAAGGAAAAGCGCGAGCCGAACGCGAGCCTCCAGCAGGTGCTTCCCTGCATGCATGTGCTCGGCAAGCTCGAGCAGATCATCGATCCGCAGCGCAAGGCGCACGCATAGGGCGTGATCCGAAAGGTTGCAGACTTTTCGGATAAGATCATGCGACCGAAAGCTATTGGAGCGAAGAGCTACTTCGATCCAAAGCCATTAGCCCGGACGCCAGCATCACGACTGCGACCAGATGGGGCGACGAAGTATCCGCACCGCGCCGCGGGCTCGGTGGGGCTCCTGCGCCCGCGGCTTTTTGACAACCAAGATCCCGGAGGAAATTCGCAATGTCGCTTAGAAGTTCAGCTTTAGGAATCGCGGCGCTTGCGCTCGCACCCCTGTTCGCGGGCGGCGCGCTCGCGCAGGACAGCGTCAAGATCGGCCTCATCCTGCCGATGACAGGGCCGCAGGCTTCGACCGGCAAGCAGATCGATGCCGCCGTAAAGCTCTACATGCAGCAGCATGGCTCGACGGTTGCCGGCAAGAAGATCGAGGTGGTGCTCAAGGACGACGGCGCGGTGCCCGACAACACCAAGCGCCTCGCCCAGGAACTCATCGTCAACGACAAGGTGAACATCATCGCGGGCTTCGGGGTGACTCCGGCGGCGATGGCCGCCGCGCCCCTCGCGACCCAGTCGAAGTCGGTCGAACTGGTGATGGCCGCTGGCACCTCCGCCATTACCGAGGCCTCGCCGTATATCGCGCGCACCAGTTTCACGCTGGCGCAGTCGACGGTGCCGATGGCGCAGTGGGCGGCCAAGAACGGCATCAAGAAGGTCGTCACCATGGTGTCGGACTATGCCCCTGGCATCGACGCCGAGAACTCGTTCAAGGACGCCTTCACCAAGGCCGGCGGAGAGGTGCTTCAGACGGTCCGTTTCCCGTTGGCCAACCCCGACTTCTCGCCGTTCCTGCAGCGCGCCGCCGACGCCAAGCCGGACGCCATCTTCGTGTTCGTGCCCTCCGGGCAGGGCGGCGCCTTCGTCAAGCAGTTCGTCGAGCGCGGGCTCGACAAGGCCGGCGTCAAGCTCATCGGCCCCGGTGACGTGACCGACGACGATTTGCTCAACGCCATGGGCGACCAGGTCATCGGCACGGTGACCGCGCATTTCTACTCGGCGGCGCATCCGTCCGAGCTGAACAAGACGTTCGTCGAGGCGTTCAAGAAGGCCGCCGGCTTCCGGCCGAACTTCATGGCGGTCGGCGGCTATGACGGCATGCACCTGATCTACGAGGCGTTGAAGAAGACCGGCGGCAAGGCCGACGGCGTTTCATTGATCGCCGCCATGAAGGGGCTCGCCTGGGAGAGCCCGCGCGGCCCGGTTTCGATCGATCCCGATACCCGCGACATCGTCCAGAACATCTATATCCGCAAGGTCGAGAAGGTCGGCGGTGAACTCTACAATGTCGAGTTCGCGACCGTCGAGGGCGTCAAGGATCCGGTCAAGGCCGCGAAGAAGTAACCTCTCGGATCGTCGATTTGGTCGGGGCCCCGGACGCCGCTTGCGCGTCCGGGGCCTTGCCTTGCCGGCGGGACCGTGCAGACGCTGCACGGTCCCTGCGGGCGGGGGCGAGAACGTGCGTGCACTTGTCGCATCGCCCACAAAGTCCGCTTTTTGTGCCATGACCCGCCGCCCTTTCCGATATAGATTGCCGCCAAAGCCAACCAGGAGAGGAAACCTTATGCTGCGTAAGATCGGAATTGCGTTGGCGGCGGGCGCGCTGGCGTCCACCAGCGCGATGGCCCAGGACACGGCGAAAGTCGGCCTGGTGCTGCCCCTCACCGGCGGCCTCGCGCCCGTCGGCAAGCAGGTGCAGGCCGGCGTCAAGCTCTACATGGAGAAGAACGGCGACACCGTCGCCGGCAAGAAGATCGATCTCATCATCAAGGATGATGCCGGTGTTCCCGACAACTCCAAGCGCCTGGCACAGGAGCTGATCGTCAACGACAAGGTTGCGGTCGTCGGTTCGGCGCTCACACCCAGCGCCATGGCCATCGGTCCGCTCTCGACCCAGGGCAAGACCGCCAACGTCGTGATGGTCTCGGGCACATCGGGCGTGATCAATCCCAACAACCCCTACATGGTGCGCACCAGCTTCACGTTGGGGCAACAGTCCGGCATCATCGCGGAATGGGCGGCCAAGAACGGCAGCAAGAAGGTCGTGATCGTGCAATCCGACTGGGCTCCTGGCGCCGAAGCCACGGCCGTGTTTACCGATAGCTTCACCAAGGCCGGCGGCCAGGTCGTCGAAACCATCAAGGTGCCGCTTGCCAACCCTGATTTCGCGCCGTTCCTCCAGCGTGCGCGCGATCTCAATCCCGACACCCTGTTCGTTTTCGTGCCCGCGGGTCAGGCCGGAACCTTCGCCAAGCAGTTCGCCGAGCGCGGGCTCGACAAGGCCGGAATCAAGCTGATCGGCCCGGGCGACATCGTCGACGACAATGACCTTCCCGGGATGGGCGACTCCATGCTGGGGGTCGTGACCGCCGGCATCTATTCCGCGCTGCACGATTCGCCGACCAACAAGGAGTATGTCGCCGCCTTCAAGAAGGCGAACAACTTCCGCCCGAACTTCATCTCCCTCGGCGGCTACGACGGCATGCACCTGATCTACGAGGCGCTCAAGAAGACCCAGGGGAAGACCGACGGCGAAGCGTTGATCAATGCGATGAAGGGCATGAAATGGGAGAGCCCGCGCGGCCCGATCTCGATCGATCCGCAGACGCGCGACATCGTTCAGAACATCTACATCGGCAAGGTGGAGAAGGTGCAGGGCGAGCTCTACAATGTCGAGTTCGCGACCTTCGACGCCGTCAAGGATCCGTTGAAGATGAAGAAGTAGCCGACGCCCGGGACACGGATATAACGGCGGCCGGGAGCGGCCTTGCGCCGCTCCTCGTGCCGCCGTCAGTATCAGGTAAGGACCGTCGACGGGGGGACGACGCGCAGCCATGCTGACCATTCTGTTCGACGGGGTTGCCTATGGCATGCTGCTGTTCGTGCTGGCCT
Organism: Xanthobacteraceae bacterium; assembly: GCA_035690995.1. Classification (GTDB taxonomy): domain Bacteria; phylum Pseudomonadota; class Alphaproteobacteria; order Rhizobiales; family Xanthobacteraceae; genus VAZQ01. The sequence continues at coordinate 3,470 of DASSJW010000176.1, read as the reverse complement.
GCGGGCTGTCGGTTACGCTCGGACTGATGAATTTCGTCAACCTCGCCCATGGCTCATTCGCCATGGCGGGCGGCTATATCACGCTGGTGCTGGTCAACCGCGCCGGCGTGCCGTTCTTTGCCGGGCTTCCCATCGCCTTCATCGTCACCGCGCTGATCGGAGCGCTGTTCGAGCGCACGCTCTATGTGCACGTCTACAGCAAGAGCCACCTCGACCAGGTGCTGTTCACCATCGGTCTGGTTTTCATGTCGGTCGCCGCCGTCGACTACGTGATGGGCTCGCAGCAGGTCTTCATCGAGATCCCGAGCGTGCTGCAGGGGCGCTTCGAGATCTTCGGCATCGGCGTCGGACGCTATCGGCTGCTGATCATCGCCGTCTGCGGGCTGCTCACCGTCGGCCTGCAGCTCATCCTCTCGAGCACCCGGTTCGGCAGCCGGCTGCGCGCCTCGGTCGACGACGCCCGGGTCGCGCGCGGCCTCGGCATCAACGTCAATGCGGTCTTTACCTTGACCTTCGCCTTCGGGTCGGGCCTGGCCGGTCTTGGCGGGGCGCTCGGCGCCGAGATTCTCGGGCTCGATCCCACCTTTCCGCTCAAATACATGGTCTATTTTCTGATCGTGGTGACGGTCGGCGGCACGTCGAGCATCACCGGTCCGTTCGTTGCCTCGCTGCTGATCGGGATCGCCGATGTGGCGGGCAAGTATTACGTCCCCAAATTCGGGGCGTTCGTGATCTACACCATCATGATCATCGTCCTGTTGTTGCGTCCGCAGGGCCTGTTCGCCCGCGCTGGCGGCAAGTAGCGCCGAGAGCCGCGATGCCGTCGTCTGTCGAGGACCAGGTAGCCCACCATCTCGCGGCCCGTGCCCGCTGGCACCCGCTCGAATACGTCTTCTGGCTGGCGGCGGTGGCAAGCGTGTTCCTGCTGCCCGGACGGCACCTGATCCTGACCGAGATCGCCTGGCTCGCCCTGTTCGCGCTCTCGCTCGACCTCATTCTCGGTTATGCCGGCATCATTTCGCTCGGCCATGCCGCCTTCTTCGGTCTGGGCTCCTACGCCGGCGCGCTCCTGGCCAAGTACGGCATTGTCACCGAGCCAGTGCTGGCGCTGCTGGTGTCCGGCCTCTGCGCCGCCGTGCTTGGATTTGGCACGAGCTTTCTGGTCCTGCGCGGCTCCGATCTCACCCGCCTGATGGTGACGCTCGGCGTCGCGCTCATCATGCGCGAGATCGCCAACCAGATTCCGCAACTGACCGGCGGCGCCGATGGTCTTCAGGGCGTCATCGTGGGGCCCATCCTGGGCATCTTCGATTTCGACATCTTCGGGCACGTCTCCTACGTCTACTGCCTGATCGTCCTGTTCGTGTTGTTCGTGCTGGCACGGCGCATCGTCTATTCCCCCTTCGGTCTGTCGCTGCGTGCGATCAAGGGCAACTCGCTACGGGCCTCCTCGATCGGCATTTCGGTCAATGCCCGGCTGGTCGCCGTCTATACCCTCGCCGCCTTCTACGCGGGCGTCGCCGGAGCCCTGCTGGCGCAGACCACCGCCTTCGCGTCGCTTGACGTGTTCTCCTTCGAGCGCTCCGCCGATCTGCTGCTGGTGCTCATCATCGGCGGGACCGGCTATCTCTATGGCGGCCTGATCGGCGCGGTGATCTTCAAGCTGATGCAGGACTGGATCGCCAACCTGACTCCGCAATACTGGCAATTCTGGATCGGTCTCGTGCTGGTGCTGATCGTTCTGGTCGGACGCGACCGCTTCGGGTCATGGACCGGGGGCGTACGCGCACTGGCTGCCCGAATGCTGCGCCGGTTTTCGGGCGGCGTTGCCCCGGTGGCGGTCCCGCCGGGCGAGGGGCGCTGATCATGGCCGCCGTGCTCGAGACCGTGGGGTTGGAGAAACACTTCGGCGGTCTTACCGCGGTTGCCGGTCTGTCGCTCAGGATCGAGAAGGGCGCCCGCCATGCGCTGATCGGGCCTAACGGGGCGGGCAAGACCACCGTGATCAACCTGCTCACGGGCGTGCTGCGGCCGTCCTCCGGGCGCATCCTGCTGGAAGGGGAAGACATCACCTCGCTCGAATCGTATCGGCGGGTGCGGCGCGGCCTCGCGCGCACCTTCCAGATCAACCAGTTGTTTCTCGACCTCACCCCGCTGGAGACGATTGGGCTCGCGATCTCGGAGCGCAACGGCCTGGGCGCGCAATGGTGGCGGGTCGTCGGCAGCAACCCGGTGGTGGTCGAGGAGATCGTCGAAATCCTCGCCCGTTTCCACCTCACCGACGTGATGTATGAGCGCACCGGCAATCTGCCCTACGGCAAGCAGCGGCTGCTCGAGATCGCGCTCGCCATCGCCTGCCGCCCGCGCGTGCTCCTGCTCGATGAGCCGGCGGCGGGCGTCCCTGAGGACGAGCGTCACGAGATTCTGGCGACGGTCGCGGCGCTGCCGCCCGATGTCACCGTGCTGCTGATCGAGCACGACATGGACATCGTGTTCTCGTTCGCCGATCGCATCTCCGTTCTGGTCAACGGCGCTTTGTTCGTCGATGGTCCGCCGGAGGCGGTGGCGCGCGATCCGCGCGTCAAGGCTGTCTATCTCGGCGAGTCGCTCGATGCCTGACCTGCTGATGATCGAGCGGCTGAGCGCGGGCTACGGCGAGGCAGTCGTGCTCAACGAGGTCTCGCTCGCGCTGGCCGAAGGGCAATCGCTGGCGTTGCTCGGCCGCAACGGCATGGGCAAGACCACGCTGATCAATTCGATCGTCGGGGTCACGCGCTTCATCGGCGGGACGATCGCGCTCGACGGCCGCGATATCACGCCCTTGCGCCCCGATCAGCGGGCGCATGCCGGCATCGGCTGGGTGCCGCAGGAGCGCAACATCTTCAAGTCGCTGACGGTGGAGGAGAATCTCACCGCCGTGGCGCGCCCGGGCCGCTGGACGAAGGCGCGCATCTACGAGCTGTTCCCGCGGCTGAGCGAGCGCCGCCGCAACCTCGGCAACCAGCTCTCGGGCGGCGAGCAGCAGATGCTCGCGGTCGGTCGCGCCTTGATCCTCAATCCGCGCGTCATGCTGCTCGACGAGCCCCTGGAAGGGCTGGCGCCGATCCTGGTGGAAGAGTTGCTGCGCGCGCTGCGGCGCATCATCCGCGACGAGGGCATGTCCGCGATCCTGGTGGAGCAGAATGCGCAGAAAGTGCTCGGCGTCACCGACCGGGCGGCGATCCTCGAGCGCGGCGCCGTGGTCTACCAGGGGGCGAGCGCGGACCTGTCCGCCGATCGCGCGGTGCTGGAGAGCTATCTCGGCGTCACCGCCGTCGGACCCCGCCGCGGCGGCAAGGCCAGGCATTGAGGCGGGTGGTGCCGGTGCGATCCCGCGATGGGACCGGTCCCACGCCGAGCGGGGCCGGTTCGCCGTCGTTTTGTGGTTGACGACGGCTTGGCTGCCGTGCCTTTGCTCGCGCTGGATTGCC
>DASSJW010000175.1:0-5738 GCA_035690995.1 Xanthobacteraceae bacterium | reverse complement strand
GTCGGCGCGCAGTGCCACCATGGTGTCGCCGCCGCGGTCGACCACCACGACAGAGACGGCGTAGCCTCGCGCCTTGCAGTCCGCCAGCGCGTTCTCGGCGATGGTCTTCGCCATCGCATACGACAGGTCCTTGCGCTGGATCAGCTGGGCGCTCGCAGGCGCTGCGATCAGACAGGCCAGCGCGGCGAAGGCGAGGCGGTTGAATGTTGCGGACATATGGACGTCCTCTCGGATCTGACACCTTAGACGTGCAGAGCGGCGCGTCAGACTTGCAACCCGTGCGTCGCGCGGATGCGCTCTGCTGCGCAAGCAATGGCGACGGGCGGCTCCACGTCTGCGCCGCCCGACCGATGGCGGCGACGGACAAATAAAGACCGAGCGCTGGTGGCACCTATCCATGCATAGTCCATCGCTGCCCGCAACGGCATCCGCGCCGGCGCGCGCGCCAGCCATGACGTATCGGTAGGGGATTTTGCGGGGCCGGTAATCGGCGTTTCCGATCACACGCGGATGTGAACTTCGCAGCGCACGCGCGTGTCGGGGAACTCGGAACGTGGTGCGGCCTGCGCTGTTTCCCCACCGGTTCGCACCGCTACCGCGTTGTCAGTCAAGAAAATGGAGAACCTGCCATGAATATGCCTTGCAAGCTTCTCGCTGTGGCCGCGTTGGCCGCGGGCGCGGCGTCGTTTGCTGCTCCCGCGGGTGCGGCGCCGATCGCCGCGCCATCGTCGCTGCACAACGCCGCGGCTCCCGCGTTCGAAACCGTGCAGTGGCGCCGCGGCTGGCGCGGCGGCGGCTGGGCACCGGCGGCCGTTGCCGGCGCGATCGTCGGCGGGGCGATCGCCGCGGCGCAGCCATGGAACTACGGCTATTACGACGGCTACGCCTATGCGCCGAGTTCCTATGGCTACGGGTATGATTATGCGCCGGGCTACGCGTACGGGCCCGCCGGCTACAACGACTACGCCTACGCGCCCGGCTACACGACCGGTCCCGCGTATAGCGGCGGCGACTCCGACGCCTATTGCTCGCAACGCTTCCGCTCGTACGATCCGTCCTCGGGCACCTATATGGGCTACGACGGCCGGCGCCATTCCTGTCCGTGACGCGAATCTTCCGCGTCACCGCGGCCGTGCACTGACGGCCGTTCGTCTGCGAAGGACCGCGAACTGCGGTCCTTCGTTTTTTATGCCGGTGTCTGCCAACCGCGCGTGACGGCGGGCGGATGCTGCGTCTGGGACTCGGGAGTAGAACGAATTCGCCCGGCGCTGACGGTCAGCGCCGGGCGAATGTCTCGCCGATTTGTTTGTCGCTTATTTCGCCAGCGGGTCGGGACGAACCTGGAAGTGCACTGCCATGGGCTTTCTGCCCTTGCCGCCTTCGATCAGCCAGGGCGTGCGGTCGCCGCTCGATGACCACAACCCGCGACCCTTCCAGCCGCCGTTCGGATCGTCGATGCGGCCATCAAGTCCCTTGGCGTAGAAGCCGAGCGGGTAGGGCACGCGCAGCAGGACCATCTTGCCGTCCTTGAGCGCGGCGAAGCCGTCCTGCAGATTGGCGGTCGAGATCGGCACGTCCTTGCCGAGACCCAACGTATCGTGCTGGTCGACCCAGCTGTAATAGCTCGCCTCGGCGCTGTTCTCGCCGATGCCTTGGAAGCCGGGGCCCGGATACTGGTAGAACGCCCAGCCCTCCGGACAATGGTCGCCGGTGGCCTTCGGTCCGTTGAGCGGAGCCTTGCACTTGCTGCGGTCGAAGCTGCCGATATGGCCGCTCGCCAGCGACACCCACACCACGCCCTTGCTGTCGATGTCGCCGCCGCGCGGGCCGAAGCCCGGCATCGGTACGTTGAAGACCTCGGACAGTTGCGTGTCGGGATCGTAACGCATCACGCCGCCGCGGCCGGCAAACACTCCGACCGTGTACCAGATCGAGCCATCGGCCGGATTGGGCATGACGGCATAGGTGCCCGAGCCGCCGGTGATGCGCATGTCCTTGGCGGCATCCATCGGCTGATTGGGCTCGACATATTCGTCGCGCTTGCCGTTGCCGTTGATGTCGAGCACGAACGGCGACCAGCCCTGGGCCTTGGCCGCATCACCGGTCGCGTCGAGTATCTTCATGTCGACCCAGCCGGCCAACGGGCCGGCGCCGCTGGTCCACGCCCGGTCCTTGGCGTCGAACTGCACGTGATGCGATCCGAAACAGGTGTCGACGAAGGTGTATTTCATCGTCTGCGGATCGAGGATCGCAAGCTGGCGCACGTTGGTGTCGATCGGAAACACCTTGGCGGAGGGATGATCGGAGCCCTTCTTGCAGAAGTCCGGGTTGGCCGGTCCGCGGATCGCCGCGGCGAGCCAGACCCGTCCCTTGCCGTCGAACATCGAGTTGTGATTGTTGACCCGGCTGTCCCAGAGCTTCTCCTCACCCCAATAGGCCGACGGGGCGACCGGCTTTTCGACCGCGGCATGGCCGGGCCCGAGCGATTCCGGCATGTTGGCGTCGCGCACCGGCGCCTTGAACGTGGTGACGGTGTTGGTCTTGGGATCGAGGATGGGAAGCACGTCGGTCGCATATTCGGGCGAGCCGAAGAGCTTGCCATTGGCATTGACGGTCGGGTTGCGCCGGTCCGACGAGATCAGGTCGTGGAGATATTGCTTCTCGTTTCCCCAGTCCCAGGTCGTGACGACGACGTTGCGCTCGACCCCTTGCGGCCGCGGCGGCTTGCTGTGCGGCAGCTCGCCCTTGGCGACGCGATCGGTCCAATCGCCGAAATACTTGTACGGCGCGCCGCCGAGATAGCCGGCGAGGGGATTGATCATCAGCGGGGCGGCCTGGCCGGACATGGTGCGGCGGCGCCAGGCGTCCTCGCCCGACTTGAACTCGCCTAAGGCGGCCGGGATCGTGCGCGTGGACAGCTGGCCGAGCTGGTGACAGCCGACGCAGGCGCGGTTCTTGATCACCGTGAGCCATTCCGCCTGGGTGATCTTCTCCGGAATATCGCTCTTGCCGCCGAACTGGCCGGCGTCCGGGATCTTCAGCATCGAGTACCAGTAGATCGCCGGATAGTACTGCGCCGCCGCCGCCTCGTTCGGGGCCGCCACGGCTTTAAGATTGAGTTGCTGGCCCGGCTCGCCGTCGACCTTCGGCGAGTCGACGAGCCCGTAACCGCGCACCCACACCTTGTATTTGGCCTTGGGAAGGTCGGGCACGACGTAGCGGCCCTGCTCGTCGGTGACCACCATCTTGGCGTAGCGGGTCGGGAGATCGGTGGTCTCCGCGATCACCCACACGCCGGCCTCCGGTCCGTTCGCCCCTGTGACCGTGCCGCCGATGTCATCATTGTCGATGGCGACGGCGGTCTGCGCCCGCAACTGCGCCGGCGCGGCGGCGAGCACCCCGGCGATGGCGATCGCCGCGACGCTCAAGTACAGGCCCTTTTTGCATCTCATTCGTGCGCTCCTCGTGCGTTTGATTGTGATGGCATTATGCGTGGGCGGCGTGCGCGCGGCCCACGTCTGCGCGTTGGGCGCGATTGTGCATAGGTCGATGCCGCTCCGCAACAATGCCGGCGGTCGAAATGGCTGGACCGCCCGGGGCCGCTCGACCCGGGGCGAGCCGCAATCCTTTTCCTTGCCGCGATTGGCGCGAGGCCCGCGGCGCCCTATATGAAGCCGCGCAGCCCTGGAGGTTCCCTTGTCGCAACCGGTCATCGTCTCGATTCCCCATCGCCTCGGTCGCGAGGAGGCGGTGCGCCGCATCAAGTCCGGCCTCGCAGCAGCGCGCTCGAACTATTCCGCGCTGCTCAACATCCGCGAGGAAACCTGGAACGGCGACAGCCTCGTTTTCAACATGAGCGCCTTGGGCCAGAGCGCGGCCGGCCGCATCGACATCGCCGAGGATCACGTGCGCCTCGAAGTGACGCTGCCCTGGCTGCTGGCGAAGTTCGCGGAGAAGCTGACGCCCGCGATCCGCAAGGAAGCCACGCTGATGCTGGAGAAGAAGTAGCTCCGCAAACCTCGGCCGCGCGCGCTCGGCGATCGCCAGGCCGGTTGCAGCGCAGCGCAATTCGCCGCGCCGTATGCTTGCTGGCGCCCGGGGCAACGTGATCTGCTGGAGCAGAATCACCTTCCCGTCTTCGTCGTTGGCAGCAAGCCTCAATCGTGACCTCATCGCCCACCCCGCGCGCCGGTAGCCATCTGGTGCAGACCAGCCCGGCTTTGCTCGGCGCCGCCTCGTTCGCCTGCGCGGACGTGCTGGCCAAGGTCGTGCTCAACGATGGCGCCGACGTGCTGACGCTGTCGGCGATCCGCGGCGCGATGAGCATTGCGATCCTGTATGGGTGGCTGCGGCTCAATCCGCGCCCCGACTTTCCACCGCGCGCAAAATGGATCTCGCTCGGCCTCGGGGTCCTGTTCGCCGGCAACGTCTTTCTTCTGTTCACCGCATTCGCGACCGTCCCGGTGCCGATCGCGATCCTCACCTATTTCGTCTATCCGCTGCTGACCGGCCTGGCGGCGGCGGCGACCGGGCTGGAGAAGATCACGTGGCGGGGCGCGCTCGCGGCGATCGCCGCGTTTCTCGGTCTCATGCTGATGATCGGCGCGCACCCGACCACGCTGGCGATGGTCGGCATCCTGTGCGCGCTCGCCGCCGCCTGCTGCCGGGTGGTGATGCTGCTGGTGACGCGCGCGGCGCTGCAGGGAACCGACGCGCTGCAGATCACCTGGTACTCGATCATCTCCTCGAGCGTGCTGTTCATCGCGGCGGCATTCGCGGCCCAGCACTGGCAGCCGCCCGCGACGATGTCGGGCTGGCTCGCCCTCGTCGTGCTGAGCGTGGCGGTCATGACCGGAATTCTCGGCGTGTTCGCCTCGACCGGGCGCATCGGCCCGTTTCGCACGGCGCTGTTCATGAATCTCGAGCCGCTGCTCGCCACCATCGGCAGCGCGCTCTTCCTCGGCGAGTTCATCACGCCGCTGCAGGCGTTCGGCGGCGCGGTGATGATCGCGGCGCTGGTCGCGTTCCAGCTGCGCAGATAAAAGCGGGCACGCAGGCGTGCCCGCCGCCGGCGCTGACCGGCCGCTCGCGTTCAGACCATCCGCCGCGCCTCGTCCTCGCTCGGCACCCGGCCGTCCGGCGTGAGCTGGTCGACGAAGGCGGGGAGATAACGCCTGAACCCGTCGAGCAGATCATCGCGTCCCATCCCGGTCTGCTGCGAGAGCGTGTCGAGCGTGTCGCCGCCGAGCGCGCTCGCAAGATCGCCCTCCGAGATGGTCTTGTTGGGTCCGGTACCGATCCAGGAATGCGCGACGTCGCCCTGGCCGCTCTCCTGGAATTGCTTGAGCAGTCCGCCGAGACCGCCGTTGAGCACCGTGCCGGCGGCGGCGCCGCCGAGAACGCCACCGAGCGTGCCGCGCAGCAGGTCGCCAAGATTGCCACCCAGTCCGCCGGCGTCGCCCGGGCCGGCACCGACATTGCCGGGACGCGGGGCGGGCTGCGTCGGCGGCGCGTCGGCGCGGCGCACGTGCTTCATTGCGTAGATCGCGAGCAGGGCCAGCATCGCCTTCGCCATCGGCGACATGCCCTGGCTTCCCGCTTGGCTCGTGCCCGGACCCGTGGGCGCCGGACGCATGCGCGGATCGTTGCCGCTGCTGCCGATGCTGTTGAGAATATCGAGCAAGCCCATGTCAGACCTCCTGACTTGCCCCAACCCGGGGATAGCATCTGCTGCCCGG
>DASSJW010000174.1:0-6515 GCA_035690995.1 Xanthobacteraceae bacterium | reverse complement strand
TGCCGCCCGAGATTGCCGCCCATGCCGCAAAGCTTTATGCGGACAATTGTGCCACCTGCCATCAGGCAAATGGTCAGGGTGTTGCCGGCTCGATCCCGCCGCTCGCCGGCAATCCAGCCGTGATCGCGACCAAGCCGTTCGATACGCTTTCGGTAGTGCTGCAAGGCGTTCCAGCACGCGACGGTATCCCGGCAATGCCGAGCTTCGCAGGTTCGCTGAACGACAACGACGTTGCAGAGCTCGCCAATTACGTGCGCACGAACTGGGGCAACACGGCAGCGCCGAACGCCACCCCAGCCTTGGCCGCGAGCTGGCGCACGACACTGTCGCTGCCGGTCTATGCGAGCGATGCCGCGCGGCGGTTCGAATGTGCGGATGTGGGCGGGGGCGGTGGCGCCGACCTGGATCCCCAGCTGATCGCGATGTTGGGCGGCGAAATGGCGCAGCGCTCCGTCGCCTATGCCACGCTCGTTGATGAGTACAAGGCGTCGCATCCGGACGCCGGCCTGGCGGATATCGTCAACAATCTCGTGGCTGCCTACTGTCCCGCGGTCGCCAGGGGTGGTGGATCAGATCAAGAGAAGAGCTTGGCAGTCAAACGGTTTGCGCTCGACGTCACGACGTATCTGTCCAATCAAAGCGTGGTGGCGGAGGTGGAGCCTGACGTCGACATCATCTGGGCGGTCCCGGTCGGGTACTCGCTCGCCGAGCGAGATCCCGGTTGGCAGCCCTCGCTCAAATGCCCGGCCAATGACAATTCGCGCGTGCCAGCGGCATTGGTCGCCGCCGCCGCGCAGATTCGGGGCAAGCCGGACCTGAATGTGCTTGCCCCTGCTGCGATCGCGCAAGCCGACGCCTTGCTGGCGCAGAACCCGAAGGCCAAGCCGGTGGACTTGGCCAACGCGTTGATCCTTGCCTACTGCGAGGGCGTCGTGGATCTCTCGGGCGCGGGGGATGCGGAGAAGACCGGCGCGCTGATCCGATATGGCGAGGAGATTATTCAGGAACTTCAACTCAAGGCGGAAACGACAGAGCGGGCGCCCGTTGCCAACGCGTCGCGCTAGATGGTGCCGGCGCCTTTGTTCAGCAATCAAATCAATCGCGCTCGATAGGCGAACGTCAACTATTCCAACATGTATTATAAAGCGTGTTCATGGCTCTCCACGGAGTCGTCGCAGGGACGATTTGTCATTTTTGTCGCAGTTGAGCCAAGTATTGGCTGGCGCGAAAATGTCCACACGTCGTAACCTGCGGCCAGCTCGTTTCGAGGAAATCGGTGTCCTCGGTCACGTGCTCGGGCGATGCTGATGACGGGCGCAAGACCGGAGAGATGAACATGCAATGTGTCGCCGACATCCGCTCGGGCGCCGTCGGACTTCCTCTCGCCCACGGCGCGCGCACCGTCGGCGACCGCCGCGACCGCATGGCACGGCCCGCGTCGGCGCGAGTGCGCGGTCGCGCAACACCACCCCTCCTGGTCTGTGCCGCGGTGGCCGCCGTGGTGACCGGATGCAGCCAGGAAAACCGATACATCGCGCCGCCCCCGCCAAAGGTGACGGTCGCACCGCCGGTGCAGCAGACGGTGACGCCGTATCTGGAGGCGACGGGCAACACCGCCTCGGTGAACACCGTCAAGCTGGTGGCACGCGTGCAGGGCTTCGTTCAGGAGATCAAGTATCAGGACGGCGCGGCGGTGAAGAAGGGCACGCCGCTGTTCGTGATCGAGCCGCAGCCCTACAAGGTGCTGCTCGAGCAGGCGCAAGCCGCGGAGGAAGGTGCCAAGGCGACCCTGGTCAACGCTGAGGCGGAATTCACCCGCCAGCAGGAACTTCAAGCCAAGGACGTCTCGACCCAGGCCAACCTGGACAAGGCGCGCGCCAACCGGGACACGACAAGGGCCAATGTGCTTCAAGCGCAGGCCAACACGCAGACCGCGGAGATCAACTTCGGCTATACGACCGTGTTGGCCCCCTTCGACGGCGTCGTGACCGCGCGCAAGGTGTCCATCGGCGAGCTCGTGGGCGGTGACCAGCCGAACGAGCTTGCAACCATCGTGCAGCTCAATCCGATTTGGGTATGGTTCAATCTGAGCGAGCGCGACGTGCAGCGCGTGCGCGCCACGATGGCCGAGCGCGGCGTGACCATCGCCGAACTCGTGAACAAGGTGCCCATCGAGGTCGGTCTCCAGACCGAGACCGGATACCCGCACAAGGGCGTGCTCGATTACACGGCGCCCGACGTCAATCAGTCGACCGGGACACTCCAGGTGCGCGGCGTGTTCGAAAACGAGAAGTTCTCGCTGCTGCCGGGGTACTTCGTTCGGGTTCGAGTGCCCATGCGCCCGGAGCCTGCGCTTCTAGTCCCGGCGGTGGCAGTGGGCAGCGATCAGGCTGGGCGCTACGTGCTGACGGTCAACGCCGATAACGTCGTCGAGCAGCGCCGGGTGTCGCTCGGCCAGACCGTCGGCGAGTTGCAGGTGGTGGAGAGCGGACTGAAGCCGGAGGAGCGCGTTGTCGTCTCCGGCATTCTCGATGCCATCCCCGGCCAGAAAGTCGACCCGCAGCTGCCGGCGCCCAAGTCTGCTGACGCGGATCCGGCCGCACCGAAATAGTCCCACATCATGATCTCGAAATTTTTCATCGAGCGTCCTGTTCTCGCGAACGTGCTCGCCATCCTTATGGTGGTCATCGGCGCGGTGGCGCTGATGAAGCTTCCGGTGGCGCAATATCCCAACGTGGTGCCTCCAACCATCTCAGTCACGACCCGATACCCCGGCGCCGGCGCGCGCGCCGTGGTCGACACCGTCGCGCTGCCGATCGAGCAGCAGGTCAACGGCGTCGACGGCATGATCTACATGCAGTCCTACAGTGCGTCCGACGGCAGCTACTCGCTGACCGTGACGTTCAAGATCGGCATGGACATCAACTTCGCGCAGGTGCTGGTGCAGAACCGGGTCTCCAGCGCGCTCGCTCAATTGCCGCAGGCGGTGCAAGCCCAGGGCGTAACGGTTCAGCAGAAATCCACCGCCATTCTGCAGTTCGTCACGGTGACATCGCCTGACGGCCGCTACGACAGCCTCTTCCTCGCCAATTACGCGACCATCAATCTGCAGCCGGAACTCGCTCGCCTGCCTGGTGTCGGCCAGGTCAACATCTTCGGGGCCGGGCAGTATTCCATGCGGGTCTGGCTTGATCCCAACAAGCTTTACGCGCGCTCGCTCACCACGCAAGACGTCGTCGACGCACTCAAAGGCCAAAACCAGCAAGTGACCGCCGGCCAGCTCGGCATGCCGCCGGCACCGAGTACGCAGCCTTTCCAGTACACACTCGACATTGCGACGCGCCTCGACGACGTCAGCCAGTTCGAGAACATCGTCGTGAAGACCGAAAAGAACGGGCAGATGACCTATCTGCGCGACGTTGGTCGTGTCGAGCTGGGAGCCCAGACCTACAGCCAGGTTTTCACGCTCAACGGCAAGCCGGCAGCGGGCATCGGGATCTATCAGACGCTCGAGGCGAACGCGCTTGATGTGGCCGGCGCGGTCAGCACCAAGATGACCCAGCTGGCGAAGAGCTTCCCGCAGGGCCTGACCTACAGCATTCCATTCGATACCACGACCTTTGTCCGCGCTTCGATCAACGAGGTATGGAAGACGCTGTTCGAGGCGGCGATCCTGGTTCTGATCGTGATCGTGGTGTTCCTGCAGGATTGGCGCGCCATGCTGGTGCCCATGACCACGGTGCCCGTGACCATTATCGGCGCTTTCGCCGGCATGGCCGCGCTCGGGTTCACGGTCAATTTGTCGACGCTGTTCGCGATCGTGCTGGCGATCGGCATCGTCGTCGACGACGCCATCGTGGTGGTCGAGGGCGCAGCCCACCATATCGAGCGAGGATTGCCCGCGAAGGAGGCGGCGATCCAAGCGATGAACGAGCTGTTCGGTCCGATCATCGGCATCACGCTCGTGCTGATGTCGGTATTTCTGCCTGCGGCATTCATTCCCGGCCTCACCGGCCAGATGTTCGCGCAGTTCGCGCTGGTGATCGCCGCGACCGCGTTGCTGAGCGCGATTAACGCCGCCACGTTGAAGCCGACGCAGTGCGCCCTCTGGCTGCGGCCGCCCGTGCCTCCGGAGAAGCGCAACTGGTTCTTTCGCGGCTTCAACGCAATCTACAACCCGTTCGAACGGGCCTATGCACGGCTGATCCGCGGCATGGTCGCGCACAGCGGATTGATGTGCATCATCGCGCTCGTCGTGATCGGCGGCGCCGGCTATGGTCTCTCCCGGGTGCCGACCGGCTTTCTCCCGATCGAAGACCAGGGGTACATCCTGGTGACGGCGCAGTTGCCGGATGGTGCTTCGCTCGAGCGCACCCAGGCGGTGATGGATCGGCTGAGCGCAATTGCCGGCAAGAATCCGGCGGTCGAGAACGTGATCGCGATTTCCGGCGTTTCGGCCCTCGACAACAACTCGACGCTGGCAAACGCGGGGGTTGCCTATGTCGTGCTCAAGGACTGGAGCGTGCGCGGCAAGGGCGAGGACCTGCGGTCACTGTTCCAGCAGTTCAACAGGGATTTCGCCGTCATAAATGAGGCACGCATCGTTGCCTTCCCGCCGCCGCCCATTCAGGGCATCGGCAATGCGGGTGGCTTTGCCATGCAGTTGGAGTTGCGCGACGGCAGCTTCGATCTCACCAAGCTGCAGACCCTGACCAACGCGGTGGTGAAGGACGCGCAGACGCAGAGCGGCCTGCAGCGGGTGACCAGTTCGTTCCGCTCCACCGTGCCCCAGATGAAGGTCGACGTGGACCGCGCCAAGGCGGAGACGTTGCAGGTCTCCATCGATGAAGTGTTCTCCACGCTCGCGGCCTATCTGGGATCGAGCTATGTCGGTCAGTTCAACAAGTTCGGCCGCGTCTTTCAGGTCTATGTGCAGGCGGATTCGCAATTTCGCCTACGGCCGGAGGACATCGAGCTGCTGCCGGTTCGCAACAAGCAAGGGGCCATGATCCCGCTCGGGACGATGGTTCACATCACGCCTTCGGTCGGACCATCGCTGTTGAGCCTGTACAATCTCTATCCGTCCTCGACGGTGCTGGGCTTGCCAGCCGCCGGCTTCAGCTCCGGAGAGGCGAACGCCCTGATGGAGCAGATCGCCACCAAGGTCTTGCCACCGGGCGCGGGCTTCGAATGGACCGCGATGTCGTACCAGGAAAAACTCGTCGGCAAGCAGATCTATTACATCTTCGCGCTCGCGATGTTGCTGGTGTATCTGGTGCTGGCGGGTCAGTACGAGAGTTGGCTGATGCCGGTGGCCGTTCTTCTTGCGGTGCCGCTTTCGCTGATCGGGCCCGTGGCGGCGCTCAAAGGCCTGGGTATCGACAATAACCTCTATACCCAGATCGGCCTGGTGCTGCTGATTGCACTCTCGGCCAAGAACGCCATCCTGATCGTGGAAGTGGCGCGCGAGCGGCGCGTCTTCGATGGCAAGCCCATCCTCGAGTCGGCGCTCGAGGCGGCCCGCGCCCGCTTCCGTCCCATCCTCATGACCTCGTTCGCTTTCATTCTTGGCGTGCTGCCGCTGGTTCTGGCGACCGGGGCCGGTGCCAGTGCGCGCAAGTCGATCGGCATCGCGGTGTTCAGCGGCATGCTTGCCTCGACCTGCCTTGCCGTGCTGTTCGTGCCATCGTTTTTCGTCGTGGTTCGACGGTTCGAGGAATGGCGCGCCGCGCGTAAGGCGGTCAAGCCGGTCCCTGCGCAATGAATCTTCGAGTGATTTGGCCGGCGAGGGCGGGGCACAATCTTGCCGGCCGCGTGACGCCGCGCAAATGAGACGCTACAGATGAGCTGCAGAGTATGAAAGCCGCGGCTGCGCCCGATTCGTGCGCGCAGGGTACTTGTTGACAGGAGGCGCTCCCGATGTCCGAATTATCACACGACGAGGTCGTCGAAATCCTTGGTCCGGTGAACGACGCGTTGGTGGCGCAGATCATCGCCACCGGCATCACCAAAGAGGGATTGGTGGCGGCGCATGATCGTGTGATCCGGGATCGGAAAGCGCACAATCCCGGCGCCGAACTGGATCCTGGCGCCTATGCCAGGGTGGTCGATATTCTGGAGCGATCGCGCGGGCTTCTGGGGGAGGGCGGCTCGACGCTGGAATGAGCGGGGTCGAGCCGGCCGGTTCGGTCGGAGCCGACGGCAGCCCGGTCTGCGCTGTCCAAAGGAAAACCGCCGCGCCGTGCTCCGGGCGGGTCCCTCCTACGGCACCATGCCGTTCGCGCCGCCGGAACATCCGCGGTCGCCAGCGCGAGCGCATCAATAGTATCAATATCGCCTAGGATGAGCCGGCCGGCGGGTCGCCGGCCGCGTGACGCCGCTCAGGTGATGGTGAAGGCCACGGCGGCGGCCGCCACGATCAAAACGGCGGCAGCTGCGGCGAGCACCGTTACGCAGGTCGCGAGTTGGGCGACCAGCCAATTGCGACGGGCCCGAAATGCGGCCTGTCTCGGCGG
>DASSJW010000173.1:0-3546 GCA_035690995.1 Xanthobacteraceae bacterium | reverse complement strand
TAGGGCACCTTCGCGTGCGTGGCCGGGATGACCGTGAAGCTCGATGCGACCATCAGCAGCGTGTAGCCGTCCGGCGTCGCCTTGGCCGTGGCGTCGGTGCCGACGATGCCGCTCGCCGCCGGCCGATTGTCGATGATGATCGGCTGTCCGAGCGACCGCTCGAGGTACGGCGCCACCAGCCGCGCCACCACGTCATTGAGGCCGCCCGCCGCGAACGGCACGATCAAGCGAACCGGACGATTGGGATACCTGTCGGCCCGCGCGGCGGCACAATCCATCGCAATGAACATCGCCAGAGCGGTGAGCCAGCGGCCGAGCTTATGTCCACGCCATCGAATCATCGTTTGGTCCTGACGGCCGCTGGGCGGGTTACGCCGCCAACTTCTCGATCTCTGCGATGACGGCGTCGCCCATCTGCGACGTCGTCACGATCTTGGCGCCCTCGGATTTGATGTCGGCGGTGCGCAGCCCGTTCGCCAGCGTGGCGGCGATGGCCTGATCGATCAGATCGGCCTCCTTGCCCATGTCGAACGAGTAGCGCAATGCCATGCCGAAGGACGCGAGCATGGCGATCGGATTGGCGATGCCCTTGCCGGCGATATCGGGGGCCGATCCGTGCACCGGCTCGTACATCGCCTTGCGCTTTCTCGTCTTGGGGTCGACCTCGCCGAGCGAGGCCGACGGCAGCATGCCGAGCGATCCCGTGAGCATGGCAGCGACGTCGGAGAGCATGTCGCCGAACAGGTTATCGGTGACGATGACGTCGAACTGCTTGGGCCAGCGCACGAGCTGCATGCCGCCGGCATCCGCCAGCTGGTGCTCGAGCACAACGTCCTTGAACTCGCGCGCGTGCACTTGGTTGACGACCTCGTGCCAGAGCACGCCGGTCTTCATCACGTTGCGCTTCTCCATCGAGGTGACCTTGTTGCGGCGCTTGCGCGCGAGCTCGAACGCGACGCGGGTGATGCGCTCGATCTCGTAGGTGTCGTAGACCTGGGTATCGACGGCGCGCTTCTGGCCGTTGCCGAGGTCGGTGATGGTCTTGGGCTCGCCGAAATAGACCCCGCCGGTCAATTCGCGCAGGATGATGATGTCGAGACCATCCACCACCTCGCGCTTGAGGCTCGAGGCATCCGCGAGCGCGGGATAGCAGATCGCGGGGCGAATATTGGCGAACAGGCCGAGCTCCTTGCGCAGCCGCAGCAGTCCCGCCTCCGGCCGCACCTCATATGGCACGCTGTCCCATTTCGGCCCGCCGACCGCGCCGAAGATCACGGCGTCGGCCGCGTGTGCCTTGGCCATGGTCTCATCGGTGATCGCGACCTTGTGAGCGTCATAGCAGGCGCCCCCGACCAGCCCTTCCTCGGTGTCGAACCGCGCCGTGCCGCGCGCGTTCATCCAGGCGATGAGCTTTTTCACCTCGGCCATCACCTCGGGGCCGATACCGTCCCCGGGGAGGAGAAGGAGCTTGTATGTCGCCATGTGTTGCCTCATCGCTCGCGCGGAAACGTGGATTGCTAAAGGCCGAAGCAAATCTTGGCAAGGCGGGGATGCCGTGGCCGAAGCGCCATCGATCGGCCGGCCGGGCCCTGAGATCGCCGCCGACCGCAGAGACTGGTGAAACGTGCTAGCGTTCAGGCGGCGGAAGGAGAAGGCGGATGACGCAACCGCGGCCCAAGGTGGTCATTGTCGGGGCGGGCTTCGGCGGACTCATGGCCGCGAAGTCCCTTGCCCGCGCGCCCGTCGATGTGACCCTGATCGATCGCCAGAACCATCATTGCTTTCAGCCGCTGCTCTACCAGGTCGCGACCGCTGCGTTGTCGCCGGCGGAGATCGCCTGGCCGATCCGCCATATCCTGCGCAAGCAAGAGAATGCGACGGTGTTGATGGCGGATGTCACCGGCGTGAATCCCGCCGGACGGCTCGTGGAAACCAGCGCCGGTCCAATGCCGTATGACTATCTGGTCATCGCCACGGGGGCCATGCATTCGTATTTCGGTCACGACGAGTGGGAGACTGTCGCGCCCGGACTCAAGCGCATCGAAGACGCGACCCGCATTCGCCGCAGCATTCTCCTGGCATTCGAGCAAGCCGAGCTTGTGCACGACGACGCCGAGCGGCAGCGGCTTCTCACCTTCGTCATCGTCGGCGGCGGTGCAACAGGCGTCGAAATGGCCGGGGCGATCGCCGATATCGCGCGCCAGACGCTGGCCAATGATTTCAGGCGGATCGATCCGCGCACCTCCCGCATCATCTTGCTCGAAGCGGGCCCGCGGGTGCTGCCCACCTTGCCGGAGGATTTGTCGGACTATGCCGCGCGCGCGTTGACGCGGATGGGCGTCGACGTGCGGACCTCGACGCGGGTGACGAATTGTCATGAGGGTGGTGTCGACCTCGATGATGGCCGGATCGATGCCGGCACCATCATCTGGGCTGCAGGGGTGGTTGCCTCGCCGGCGGCCCGCTGGCTCAACGCCGAGCACGATCGCGCCGGACGGGTGATCGTGCGTCCGGATCTCTCAGTGCCTGGCCAGCCGGACGTATTCGTGATCGGCGATGCGGCGGAGGTCCGGGACAAAGCGGGACAACTGGTGCCCGGTGTGGCTCCCGCCGCCAAGCAGATGGGGATCTACGTGGGCCGGCTCATCGCCGCGCGGGTCGCCGGCGGGTCCTTGCCGGCGTTCCGCTATCGCCACCTGGGCGAGCTCGCGACCATCGGGCGGCGGGCCGCGGTGGTGAAATTCGGCAGGCTGCATCTCAAGGGCTTTGTGGGATGGCTGTTCTGGAGCGTGGCCCATATCTACTTCCTGATCGGGGTGAAGAACCGCTTCATCGTGGCCTTCACCTGGCTATGGGACTACATCACGTTCCAGCGTGGCGCGCGCCTCATCACCGCGGTGCCACCGGCGAAGAGTTGAGCTCGCCCCGGACGTGCAGCCTCAACTTCCGCTGAACCAGTTGTAGCCCTGGTCTTCCCAGTAGCCGCCGAGATATTTGTCGGTGACCGCCATCTCCATCACGTATTTGGGGTTCTTGAAACCGAGCTTGGTCGGCATCCGCACCTTCATGGGGAAGCCGTACTTGCGCGACAGGATCTGATCGTCGAACTTGAACGTCATCTGCGTCTGCGGATGCAGCGCGGTCGGCATGTCGATCGATGTCGAATAGCCTTCGGCGCAGCGAAACCAGACATATTTGGCGCGCGTGTCGGCTCCCACCCGCCGGAGGAATTCGCGCAGCGGCGTTCCGGTCCACTTGCCGATCGCGCTCCAGCCCTCCACGCAGACATGACGGGTGATCTGGGTTTCCTGCGGCAATGCGTAGAGTTCGTCCAGCGTCCATGATTTCTTGTCGTCCACCAGCCCGCCGACCTCGAGCTTGTAATCGTCCTTGTCGACTTCGGGCGCTTCGTCTTCGGGATAATACGCATTGAAGGGGAACGGACGGGTGACCGCGCTGTCGGGATAGGTTGGGGCGAGCTTGTTCGGATTGAACAACCACGCCTGCGCACGGTCGTTGAGATAGGAAATCTTCGTCAGCACGTGC
>DASSJW010000172.1:0-3982 GCA_035690995.1 Xanthobacteraceae bacterium | reverse complement strand
GACCGGCAACAAAAAGGCGAACATCGTGGCTGAGCGCTTGCCGCTCACGCTGCAGGCTTATCGCCTGCTCACGGCGGCTGCGACCCCATTGGCCCCGCTGCTCGTTTCGCATCGGCTCAAACGGGGCAAGGAACTTCCGGCACGCCTCAACGAACGCTACGGCGAGAGCAACGTGTCGCGGCCTCCGGGTCCATTGGTATGGGTGCATGGCGCGAGCGTCGGCGAACTACTGGCGGTCATCCCGCTCATTGAGCGAATCCGTGAAAAGGACTTCGCAGTATTGTGCACGTCCGGCACGGTTACGTCGGCCAATCTCGCCGCGCAACGCCTGCCGCCAGGCGCCATCCATCAGTTCGTGATTCTGGACACCCCTCGCTTCGTCGATCGCTTCTTCGATCACTGGCAGCCCGATCTGGCCATCTTCGTCGAATCCGACCTTTGGCCCAACCTGATCGTGACCAGTGCCGAACGTGGCATCCCCTTGATCCTGGTCAACGGCCGTCTTTCCGAACGCTCGTTCAACCGATGGCGGCGCGTCCCCACCACGATCGCAGCGCTGCTGGGTTGCTTCGACCTCTGCCTCGCGCAGTCCGATGCGCATGCCGGCCGCTATCGCGATCTCGGCGCGCCCCATATCGTGACCACCGGCAACCTCAAGCTCGACGTGCCGGAGCCGCCGGCCCAGGCCGCCGGCTTGGCGGCCCTGAAGGCAGCGGTCGGGCAGCGCACCATCATCGCCGGAGCCTCGACCCATGCCGGCGAGGAGACGATGCTGGTCGAAGCGCATCGGCGCCTGCGCGGCGATTTCCCGCGGCTGTTGACGATCATCGCGCCGCGCCATCCCGATCGCGGCCCCGGGATTCTGGAGATCGCGCACGCCGCCGGCCTCGAGGCGGCGCTGCGCTCACGCGGCGAATTGCCTGGTCCCGGCACCGAGATATACGTCGCCGACACTCTGGGTGAGCTTGGTCTGATTTACCGGCTCGCTCCGATCGTGTTCGTCGGCGGCTCGCTCGCAAGCCATGGCGGCCAGAATCCGATCGAGCCGATCAAGCTCGGTGCGGCCATCCTGCACGGCCCCAATGTCTGGAATTTCGCCGAGATCTATGCCGCGCTGGCCAAGTCGCATGGCGCCCGCGAAGTCACCGACGCAGGCACATTCGCGGAGCGGGTCGGCGCCTGGCTCACGAACGCGAATGAACGCAAGGCGGTAGCGACCGCCGCGCGTGCGACGGTAGCAGCCCTCGGGGGTGGGCTCGAGCGTACGCTTGCCGCGCTCGAACCTTATCTCATGCAGATACGGCTGGAACGCCGCGCGAGCGATGCGTGAGCCCTCATTTTGGTGGCGTGACGCCGGCGTCGCTTCCTCGCTGCTGGCGCCGGCGGCGATGGCCTATGGCGCCATTGCCGGACGGCGTCTCGGGGCGCCCGGGTGGCGCGCCAGCGTGCCGGTCGTATGCGCGGGAAATCCGACGGTTGGCGGTGGCGGCAAGACGCCAACTGCACTGGCGGTGGCGCGGATACTCGCGCTGGCGGGCGAACGGCCGGTATTCCTGACCCGCGGGTACGGCGGCCGGCTTGCGGGGCCTGTGCGGGTCGATCCGGCGCGGCATCGTGCGCTCGAAGTGGGGGACGAACCGCTGCTGCTTGCCCGCGTGGCGCCGACCATCGTCGCACGCGATCGCGTCGCGGGCGCGCGGATGGCGGTCGACAGCGACGCGAGCGTCATCGTCATGGATGACGGTTTTCAGAATCCTTCCGTCATTAAGGACCTTGCGCTGCTCGTCGTCGATGGCCGGCGCGGCATCGGCAACGGCCGCGTCATCCCTGCCGGTCCGCTGCGGGCGCCGCTCCAGAGCCAGCTTGCGCGCGGCGATGCGATGGTGGTGATCGGAATGTCGCCGGCGGCCGCAGCCGTGGTGGTGGATGCTCGCGCTCGCGGTATGCCGGTCCTCTACGCCCGCTTGCATCCGGAGCCCGGCCTGCGCGCGACGCTCGCGTCCGGGCAGGTGCTGGCCTTTGCCGGCATCGCTGATCCGCAGAAATTCTTCGCCAGTCTTGCGGATGCCGGGATCACGGTCGGTGCAACGCGGAGCTTTCCCGATCATCACCGCTACACGCCGGCCGAAGCACGGGCGCTATGCGACGAAGCTGACCGCAATGGTCTCGCCTTGGTGACGACGGAGAAAGATCTGGTTCGATTGACCGGCGATGACCAGGCGGCTCAACTCGCTGCTCGCGCCCACGCGCTCGCCGTTACGCTCGTGTTCGAAAACGAGCAGGAGTTCAAATCGCTGGTGCTGGAGCGGATTGCGGTCGCGCGGGCCAAGAACGACGAGAGCAAGAGGATCCGCAACGGAAAAGAATGAGCGGCTACGCCTTTCGTGCTCGGGCATCCGGGAAATGTCGCTGCAGAACGGCTTCCGGATTGGCATAGGGCTCCTGCAGATCCACGCTCCAATACTTCAGCTCTTCGAGCGGGATCGGTACGCCGGTCACCGCGCAGCGCACGAATGCGCCGGGCCGCACGACACGGAAGTCGCCGTCGAGATATTTGACCTCGGCCTCACCTGCCATGGGGGAAGCGCGATCGGATCGGTTCAGCACAGCATGTCTCCACACAGCGGTCCGCGCGGCCTGCGTCCCTTGGCGCGACCGCGACGGAACACAACATAGTGGCTCCGCGCGGCGCATGTAACCCACCGGATTGTGATTGTTGAGCGCGGCTGCTAGATCGGGCGCATGGGCATACATCCCCCCTTCCGCGCCGAGCATATCGGCAGCCTGCTGCGTCCGGCGGGACTGCTGGCGCTGCGTCAGAAACTCGCCCGCGGCGAGATTGATCAGCACGAGCTTGCAAAGGCCGAGAACGGCGCGATCGAGGACGCCGTCGCCCTGCAGGCGCGTCTCGGGTTCAAGCTCGCGACCGACGGCGAATTCAGGCGGCGCTCCTACCACAGCTATTTCTACGCTCAGCTCGGCGACGTGGCCCCGGACGCGGTGATGAGCGACTTCGGCGATGGGTCCGGCGGCCGGGTCTCGCAGCCCCGTGCCGTCATCAGGAGCAAGCTACGCTGGACGCATCCGATCCACGTCGATGATTTCAAGCTGCTCAAGTCGCTGACCACCGCGGTGCCCAAGATCACCATTCCCGGGCCCTGCGCGCTGCATTTTCGCGGCGGCGACGAAGCCGTCACTGCGCATGCCTACCGCGACGTCGATGAATTCTGGAACGACACGGTCAAAGCCTATCACGACGAGCTTGCTGCTCTCGCCGCCGCCGGCTGCACCTATGTGCAGATCGACGAGACCGCATTCGCCAAGTTTGGTGATCCGGCAGTGCAGGCGACGCTGGCGGCGCGCGGCGATGACTGGCGCAGGTTGATCGACGTCTATATCGATGTGACCAATCGCGTCCTGCGCGGTGCCAACGGAATCCGCGTCGGCATGCACCTTTGCCGCGGCAATCGCGGCGGCCATTGGCACGCGGAAGGCAGCTACGACCTGGTCGCCGACAAGCTGTTCAACGCGCTCGATATCGACGTCTTCTTTCTGGAATATGACTCGCCGCGGGCCGGCGATTTTTCGCCGCTGCGCCTCGTGCCCAAGGGGAAAACCATCGTGCTCGGACTTGTGTCGACCAAAGCGGCGACGGTGGAGGACAGGGCGGCGCTCAAGCGGCGCATCGAGGAGGCCAGCCGCCATGTCGATCTCGATCGGCTGGGATTGAGTCCGCAATGCGGATTTGCCAGCTCGGAGGAGGGCAATCCAATCCCAGCGGCTGCGCAGGAAGCGAAACTTCGGTTGGTGGTCGAGGTCGCGCGCGACGTTTGGGGCGAAAGCTGAGCGTCGCGGCCGGGCAGCCGCGCGCCTGGCGCTACGCGTCGAAGAGGCTGCCCTGACCCGGGTTGCCGCCGCCGCGCCGCGTGCGCGGCTTGATGCCCGGCACAGGCTCCGCTTTGCCCGCCGGAGCGGTTGTTGT
>DASSJW010000171.1:0-3470 GCA_035690995.1 Xanthobacteraceae bacterium | reverse complement strand
TTCGGTCCTGCCGGCCGTGCCGGGCGCTTTCGCCGTGCCATGCCAACTGCTACCGTCATGGCGGACGATGTGGCAGAGCCTCGCAACGTGAACAAGCCCGGCAAATCGTATGCGCGTCCGCTGGCGGACCTTCTGCACAGGACGCTCGGCGACGCGTTCGCCAAGCAGGGCTTCGCCTCGACCGAACTCGTCACCCGCTGGACCGAGATCGTGGGCGCTGAGATCGCCGCCCATTCGGAGCCGGAGAAGATTCAGTGGCCGCGGCCATTCGAGCGCCAGATGCCCGAGCCCGGTATCCTTGTGCTGCGGGTCGAGGGTCCGATGGCGATCGAGATCCAGCACCTCTCCGACGTCGTCCTGGAACGGGTGAACCGGTTCTTCGGTTGGCGCGCGGTCGGCGGGCTGCGGCTGCGGCAGGCGCCGCTTCGCCGCAAAGAGCCCCCGCCCCGCCCCGCCCCCGATCCCGCAGTCACGGCGCGTATCGCCGCGGGTCTTTCCGACATTGGCGACGATGACCTGCGTGACGCCCTGGCCCGGCTCGGCGCCGCCATCAAACAGTCGTGAGCGCGCCGCCGCCTTGGCAGGGCGGCCTCCCATTGCCACATTTTGCGTTTCAGGGTAGCGACTTCCTTCAGGATCTTGGGCGAAACCCGCTCAACCGCACGGATGACAGGCCATGACCACGGACACTGAAGAAGCAGCCAACCCGACCGTCACGCGTCGTCATGTGCTCCTGGGGGGTGCCGCGGTCGTCGTCGCTGTCGCGGTCGCCGGCGGCGCCGGCTACTATTTGTGGGGCCACCCCGACACAGCGGAGGCTCAACCCGCCGCGGCCGGCGGCGAGGTTCCCGTCGGCGAACTCATGACGCCCGGCCCGCTCGGCGATCAGGCCCAGGGGGCCGCCAATGCGCCGGTCACCATCATCGAATATGCGTCGATGACCTGCCCGCATTGCAGCCATTTCCACGAGACGACCTACCCGGAGATGAAGAAGAAATACATCGATACCGGCAAGGTCCGTTTCATCTTTCGGGAGTTTCCGCTCGATCCGTTGGCCGCCGCCGCCTCCATGCTGGCGCGCTGCGCCGGTGGCGAGAAGTATTTCCCGCTGGTCGAGACATTCTTCGCGCAACAGAAGGATTGGGTGGTGCAGAAGCCGCTCCAGCCGATGTTTGCGATCGCCAAGCAGGCCGGCTTCACCCAGCAGAGCTTCGATGAATGTCTGGCGAATCAGCAGATGCTCAATGGGATCGAGGAATCGCGGACCCGGGCGGCCAGCAAGTTCAACGTCAACTCGACCCCGACGTTCTTCATCAACGGCAAGATCTTCCGAGGCGCCCTGACCCCGGAGGAACTCGACAAGCAGGTCGCACCCTATCTCAAGGGCTGATAACGGTTTTTTAACCATTTTTTTGCTTGGTGGAGCGGGCCGCGGCTTTAGGGCAGCCCGGCCACCCGTTGCCCCCAGCACAAGAGACGGGACAACGTCTTCTTTCTGTTGCGGAATCGCGCTCGGCGATTCATTCTTCCGGTCGATGCGGCGTCCCTCCACCCTCCGCTCGACCCACTCATGGGCCCGGGCCCTGTACGATTCCGTCAGGGCGAGCCGGCCAGTATTGGAACAGCGTCTGTATGAAGCTCACGCGGTTACGCCTGCTCGGCTTTAAATCCTTCGTCGAACCGACCGATTTCCTGATCGAGCCGGGGCTCACCGGCGTGGTCGGTCCGAACGGCTGCGGCAAGTCGAATTTGGTGGAAGCGCTGCGCTGGGTGATGGGCGAGACCTCGCACAAATCGCTCCGCGCCGCCGACATGGACGACGTGATCTTTGCTGGCACCAACAATCGGCCCTCGCGCAACAATGCCGAAGTCGCGATCCAGATCGACAACAGCGAACGCAAGGCGCCCGCCCAGTTCAACGAGCATGAAACCCTCGACGTATCGCGCCGGATCGAGCGCGAGGCCGGTTCCACCTACCGCATCAACGGGCGCGAGGTGCGCGCCCGCGACGTACAGATCCTGCTGGCCGACGCATCGACCGGCTCGCGATCCCCGGCGATGGTGCACCAGGGGCGGATCGGCGAAATCATCCAGGCCAAGCCGGAGCAGCGACGGCGCGTGCTCGAGGAAGCTGCCGGGATATCGGGGCTGCACGTGCGGCGGCACGAGGCGGAACTGCGGCTGCGCGGGGCGGAGCAGAACCTGGCGCGGCTCGAAGACGTCATCACTCAGCTTGCCGCCCAGATGGACGCGCTCAAGCGGCAGGCGCGGCAGGCGATCCGCTATCGCGCCGTAGCCGAGCAGGTGCGCAAGGCGGAGGCGACGCTGTTTCACCTGCGTTGGGTCGCTGCCAATGCCGAGCTTGCCGAAGCTGAACACGCCAAGAATGCGGCCGAGCGCATGGTCGCCGAGCGTACCGGGGAGCAGGCCGAGGCGTCCAAACGCCAGGCACTCGCGGCCGCCGACTTGCCGGCCATGCGCGAGGCGGAGGCCAAGGCCGCCGCTGCCCTGCATCGGCTGACCTCGGCGCGCGAGACGCTCGAGCGGGAGGAAGCGCGCGCCCGGGAGCGCATGGCCGAACTCGATCGCCGCCTGGTCCAACTCGGCGCCGATATCGAGCGCGAACGGCGCCTGGCGGCGGACGCGGAGGCGGCGCTGGCCCGACTCGCGGGCGAAGAAGAGACGCTGCAGCGCGAAACCAGCGCCAACGAAGCCCGGCGCGCCGGCGTGGACCAGCGGGTCGCCGAAGCGGACGCCGTGCTCGCGACATCGGAAAAGACCGCGGATGAATTGACCGGCACGCTTGCCGACCTGACGGCGCGGCGCCATGGCCTGGAAACGGCCGCGCGCGAGCACGGCGACCGGATCGCCCGCCTGACCGACGAGATCGCCGCCGTCGCGGCGGAGCTCGCGCAGATCGAAGGCGCCCAACGTGCCGATCTGGCGACGCTCGCCGCCGCGGCCGAAACATCCGAGGCCGCAGTGGCCGAGGCCGAAGCGGCCGCGCTGCGCGCCGAGGCCGCGCATTCCGCCGCCCGCCAGGCGCTCGACGTCGCGCGACGACCGCTTGCCGAAGCCGAGCGCCGCGTGCAGCGTCTGGACACCGAGGCCAAGACTTTGGCCAAGCTTCTGCACATCGACACCAAGAATCTCTGGCCGGCGGTCATCGATGCACTCACCGTCGACAAGGGTTACGAAGCGGCTCTCGGTGCCGCCCTCGGCGATGACCTCGAAGCGCCCATCGATCCGTCCGCGCCCATGCGCTGGGCGGGCGCGGCCATCGATCCCACCGACCCGGCGCTTCCGGACGGTGTCGAAGCGCTGGGCGAGCATGTCAAAGCGCCGCAAGAGCTGGCACGACGCCTGGCGCAGATCGGCGTGATCGGGCGCGAGCAGGCCGCACACCTCGCCGCTCAGCTCAAACCGGGTCAACGGCTGGTTTCGCGCGAAGGAGATCTCTGGCGCTGGGA
>DASSJW010000170.1:0-5631 GCA_035690995.1 Xanthobacteraceae bacterium | reverse complement strand
AACGCGGCGACAAATGCCTTCAGCCCCTCCCATCCTGCCACCGGATCGAACACGGGCGTGTAAGGCGGTTGCGCGATCGCCGTGTGCGACAAGCTGATCTTCAGCACGATGAGGAAGGGAACGAGGAAGAAGACGATGAGCCACAAATAGGGGATGAGCACGACCAGCCGTGCGCCCCATGTCCGGTCCACTGCGCCGCCGCCGTCGTTCGCCGTCCTCGCCATCGCATCGGCCTCGCCTATCGTGTCAGCACCATCGCCGCCTCCGGCGTCCAGGTGAGCCATACACGGTCATCCCAGTCGATCGGCAGTTCCACCAGCCGCGCCACATTGGCGACAGTCACCTTCAGGACAAATCCGGTGTCGAGTCGCACCTTGTAGATCGAGAGGTCGCCGAGATAGGCGATATTCTCCACCTGCCCGGCGACGCAATTCTCGCCGGTGGTCGGAGGCGGCTCGCGCCCGATGCGCACTTTCTCGGGTCGCAGCGCCACCCACACGCTGTCCCCCGGTTTGGCATCGGGACACGCGAGGCCACGCAGTTGGCCGGCGGCGGTGCTCTCAACCACGGTTCCGGACGCTCCCAGGTCGGCAACACGGCCTTCGATCAGGTTGACGTCACCGATGAAATCCGCGACCCAACGCGAATTCGGGCGCTCGTAGATTTCGGTCGGCGTGGCGACCTGGATCAACCGGCCGTGGTCCATGACGCCGATACGGTCGGCCACCGTCATCGCCTCCTGCTGGTCGTGAGTGACGATGACGAAGGTGAGGCCGAGCTTCTCCTGCAGCTGCATCAGCTCGAACTGCGTTTCGCCACGCAGCTTCTTGTCCAGCGCCGCAAGCGGCTCGTCCAGCAGGAGGACGCGAGGCCGTTTCACCAGCGAGCGCGCGAGCGCGACGCGTTGACGCTGCCCGCCGGAGAGCTGATGCGGCTTGCGTTTGGCGAAGCCTTCGAGGCGCACCAGCTTGAGCATCTCCTCGACGCGGGCCGCGATCTCGGACTTGGGAACCGCTTCCTGCTTGAGCCCGAAGGCGACGTTGCCTTCGACCGTGAGGTGCGGAAACAACGCATAGCTTTGGAACATCATGTTGACCGGTCGCCGATAGGGCGGCACCCGCGCGATATCCTCGCCGGCGAGCAGAATGCGTCCCTCGTCCGGCATCTCGAAGCCGGCCAGCAGGCGCAGCAGCGTGGTCTTGCCGCAGCCGGACGGCCCCAGCAGGGCGAAAAATTCGCCGGCGAAGATGTCGAGCGACACGCGCTCAACCGCGGCGATGCCGGCGAAGTGCTTGCTCACCCCGTCGAACCGGACGAGCGCCCGCGCCGTGGAATCCGACCACGGCGCGAACGTCCTTCGCGTATTCCCCTTGCTCGGGTCATGGCTCGCGCCGGCATTCCCCATCTCGCCACGCTAGCGGCCTGCGGGGCGCGGCTCAACACCCGTCATGCGTCGGCCCTTTCGGCTGCCTTGAGCGCGCGGCTGCGCGCCCGCGACATCAGCTCAGTGTGCGCGCGACGGCATCGCGCCAGCCCGTCCATTTGCGTTCGCGCGTAGCAGCATCCATTTGCGGCTCGAACCGCCGCGCACATCGCCACTCTGCGGCAAAGCCCTGCAAATCCGGGCACACGCCAGCGGCATGGCCGGCGAGATAGGCGGCACCGAGCGCCGTCGTCTCCATCACCAGCGGACGATCGACCGGCGCGGCCAGCATGTCGGCAACGAACTGCATCGTGAGATCGCTCGCCGCCATGCCGCCATCGACCCGCAACACCGTGTCGGCTCCCGCCGCCGGCCAATCGGCGCGCATCGCCTCGAGCAAGTCGCGGGTCTGATAGCCGACCGCTTCGAGCGTGGCGCGCGCAATTTCCGCCACGCCCGACTTGCGCGTGAGCCCATAAAGCGCGCCGCGCGCCTTCGCGTCCCACCACGGCGCGCCCAGCCCCACGAATGCCGGAACGAGATAGATCTGCTCCGCGGGATCGGCCGCCGCGGCGAGCGCATTCACGTCGGGCGCTGCGCCGATCACCTTGAGCGAATCGCGCAGCCATTGCACTGCCGCGCCGGCGACGAAGATGGCGCCCTCGAGCGCGTAGATGCGCCGGCCACCAAGCTGGTAGGCGATGGTCGTGAGCAGGCGGTTTTTCGACACAACCGGCTGATCGCCGGTGTTGATCAACGCGAAGCAGCCGGTGCCGTAGGTCGACTTCACCATGCCGGGGTCAAAGCAGCCCTGCCCTACCATCGCTGCCTGCTGGTCGCCGGCGATTCCCAAAATACGGATCCCTCCGCCGAAGAGTTCGGTCGTGCCGAAGTCGCCGGCGCAATCGCGCACCTGCGGCAAGAGCGCGTCGGGGACGTCGAACAGCCGGCAGAGCTCGGCGTCCCAGCTTCCGTGCCGGATGTCCAGCAGCGAAGTGCGCGAGGCATTGGTCGCATCGCTCGCGTGCACCTGCCCGCCAGTGAGCCGCCAGAGCAGGAAACTGTCCACCGTCCCGAAGGCAAGCCGGCCCGCACGCGCCGCCGCCCGCGCGCCCTCGACGTGATCGAGCAACCAGGCGATCTTGGCGGCGGAAAAATAGGGGTCGAGCACAAGACCGGTGCGCGCCGTGATCAGGGCTTCGTGCCCGTCCTGCCGCAGCGCGGCGCACCGGTCCGCCGTGCGCCGGTCCTGCCATACGATGGCGTTGTGGATCGGGCGGTTGGTGACGCGGTCCCACACGATCGTGGTCTCGCGCTGGTTGGTGATGCCGAGCGCCGCGATCTCACTCGCCTGCGCGCCGGCGCGCGCCATGGCCGCGCGCACGGTCGCCAAGGCCGCCGACCAAATCTCTTCAGGGTCATGCTCCACGAGGCCGGGCGCCGGATAGATCTGGCGCAGCTCCTGCTGCGCACTCGCGACCGGAACCAGCGCCGTATCGAACAGGATGGCGCGGGTCGAGGTCGTCCCCTGATCGATCGCGAGAAGGTAGTCCGGCACGCTCGCCCTCCGCGGTCTGGCGCATGCAGCCCGAGTGGACATCGGTTTTGGATCAGCAATCAAGCCTGCGCAGAGGACGATGGAGGTCGTTCGGCCAAAATGCTGGCCTGCGTCACGTCCCGGCGTGACCGACCAATGCGGCCATGAACTTGGCCAATCGCTCCCGCTGTTCGCGCGAAAACCACAAGCCCAGCTTGGTGCGCCGCCACAGCACATCGTCCTCCGTCTGTGCCCATTCACGTTCCATCAGATAGCGCACCTCGGCACCCGTGAGGTCGGCGCCGAAGCAAGGCCCGAGATCCTCCAGCCGGCGCGCCGGCCCGAGGACGCGCTCCACACGCGTGCCATAGGTGCGCACCAGCCGCCGTGCATGCTCTTCGCCCAGAAACGGCCGTGACTTGCGCGTCTTGGCCACCAGCGCCTCGAGCCCATTGGGGGGAAACTCGCCGCCCGGCAAGTGCGAGCCCCTGGTCCACGCCGGGCCGCCGGCAACGATATGCGCGAGGCGGTCGAGCGCATGCTCCGCCAAGCGCCGGTAGGTGGTGATCTTGCCGCCATAGACGGTGAGCAGCGGCGCCTCGCCGTTGGGTTCGTCGAGCGTCAAAAGATAGTCGCGGCTGACATCTTGAGCCTTCCGCGAACCGTCGTCATGGAGCGAACGGACCCCGGCAAATGACCACACCACGTCGGCGGGAGCGATGGTGGCGTGGAAATGCGCGTTCGCGACCTCGCAGAGGTAGCCGATCTCGTCGGCGCTCGGCTGGACGCCGCTCGGGTCGCCCGCAAAGCTTTGGTCGGTGGTTCCGATCAAGGTGAAATCCCGCTCGAACGGCAGCGCGAAGACAAACCGGCCATCGCGGGTCTGGACGATGTAGCCGCGATCATGGTCGAACAGGCGACGCACCACGATGTGGCTGCCCTTGTCGAGCCGCGCGGGCAACGGCGTCGTGTCGCGCAGGACATTCTCCGCGAACAGCTTGAGCCACGGTCCGGTCGCATTGACCAGAACGCGTGCGGTCGCAAGGTCGCGCCGGCCCCGAACCTCGAGCACAAGCCGCCACTCGGCCCCTCGCTCCGCCCGTATGCAGCGGGTGCGGCTGCGGATGATCGCGCCACGCTCGGCAGCATCGAGTGCGCTGACCACGACGAGGCGCGAATCGTCCGCCCAGCAATCGGAATATTCGAACCCGCGTTGGTGCCGGTGCTTGAGCGGCGTGCCGAGCGGATCATCGGCCAGCGCGATGGTGCGGGTCGGCGGCAGGATGTTTCGGCCGCCGAGATGGTCGTAGACGAACAACCCCAGGCGCAGCATCCAAGCGGGACGCAGCCCGGGCTCGGGCGGCAGCACAAACCGCATCGGCCGGATCAGGTGCGGCGCCATCCGCAACATCACCTCGCGCTCGATCAGCGCCTCGCGCACGAGGCGAAACCATCCCTGCTCGAGATAGCGCAACCCGCCGTGGATCAGCTTGGTGGAAGCCGACGACGTGCCGGAGGCAAGGTCGTTCTGCTCCACCAGCAGGACGCGCAGCCCGCGGCCGGCGGCGTCGCGGGCAATCCCCGCGCCATTGATGCCGCCGCCCACAATGGCGAGATCGAAGTCGGCCATGCCCGTTGATTCCTTCCCACGCCAGCATCGCGCGGCCGGGCGTCCCGGCTCAAGCCGCCAACTTCGAGATGAAGCCTTGCATCGCTCCGGTCCTGGGCGATGATGCAGATGCACGTGCAGCCAACAGGAGAGGCCGATGGGCTATCACGACCGCCATGTCGTCGTCACCGGTGGCACCGGCGCGCTCGGCACCGCCATGGTCGGTGCGCTGATCGAAGCCGGCGCCATCTGTCATGTGCCTTACATCAATCCGGCGGAAGCCGATCACTTTGCGCTCCGCGGCCACGCCAGGGTCAAGCTCGTCGCGGATATCGAGCTGACGAATGAGGACGCCGTCGCCAGGCTTTACGCCGGGGTGCCGAAATTGTGGGCTTCAATCCATATCGCCGGTGGTTTCGCCATGGCGCCGATCGGCGAGACGACGAAATCCGATCTGATGAAGCAGGTCGACATGAACTTCGTCACCGCCTTCCTGTGCTGCCGGGCCGCGGTGAACGCCATGCGTCCGACCGGCGCCGGCGGGCGCATCGTCAATGTCGCGACCCGTCCCGCGCTCGAATGGCGCGCCGGCGCGGGCATGGTGGCCTATACCGCCAGCAAGGCCGCGGTCGCCGCGCTCACCGTCGCGCTGGCCGAGGAGGTGGTGAAGGCCGACATCCTGGTCAACGCGATCGCGCCGTCGACCATGGATACTCCCGCGAACCGCAAGGCGATGCCCAAGGCCGATTTTTCCGCGTGGACCAAGGTCGAGGACGTGGCGGCGACGATTCTGTTTCTGGCGTCGCCGGAGAACCGCGTCACCCGCGGCGCGGTCGTGCCGGTTTACGGGCGAAGCTGACGCGGCGGGTACGTTTCCTTTAGAGCTTCGACTGCCTTCGCCAAGCCGACCTTAGCCGCGCCGGATACCACACGGCAGATGTGAGGCGGTTCACGTTCGCTGGTCCGCTCGACTGCTATCGATCCCGATGCGCGACCACGCCACCGTGGCGCGCACAGGAACAAAGCGCCACGCGGGATGAACCGAGCGGCAAGATCGGCACT
>DASSJW010000169.1:0-3498 GCA_035690995.1 Xanthobacteraceae bacterium | reverse complement strand
GCCCCGACCGGCCGCTGCAGCGCCTGCGCTCCCGCGGCCAGCGCGCTTGAATACAGCCGTCGTCCGGTCGACTCCCCCGGCGCCTGCGTCATGACGTTGCGCGCACGCCGCTCCAGCCGCTGCCCGTATTCCAGTTGCCGCAATTCGGCGGCAGCGTCGATCTGGATGTTCGAATCGGTCCCGATGCCGAAGCGGCCACCAGCCGCGAGATAGGCGGCGCCGTCAAAGATGCCGTCGCCGAGCGACGCTTCGGTCAGCGGGCAGAGACCGACCACCGCTCGTGAGGCTGCCAACGCCTTTATCTCATCCGCAGTGGTGTGGGTGGCGTGGATCACGCACCAGCGCTCATCGAGCGCGGCATTCTCGAGCAGCCATTCCACCGGCCGACGGCCGAACGCGGCGACGCATTCCTCCACTTCCCGTATCTGCTCGGCGCCGTGGATATGGATCGGCCCCTCGGGCGTCGCCTGGCACACCGCCCGCAGCGTCGCGGGCGTCACCGCGCGCAGCGAGTGCGGGGCGATGCCGACGCGTCCTTGCGGCAACGCCGCCACCGTTGCACGCGCCTGTTGCACCAGATCGAGGAAGCGTTCGGGATCGTTGATGAAGCGGCGTTGCCCGCTGGCCGGCGGCGCGCCGCCAAATCCGCCATAGGCGTAGAACGACGGCAGCAGCGTCAGCCCGATCCGGGTTTGCGCGCTGGCTGCCGCGATCCGCTCCGCCATCTCAGCGAGCTTGGCGTAGGGCCGGCCGTCGACGTCGTGGTGCAGATAGTGGAACTCGCCGACCGTGGTGAAGCCGGACTCCAGCATTTCCAGATAGGCGAAGGCGGCGATCGCCTCGACGTCATCGGGCGAAAGACGCTGCAGGAAGTGATACATCACCTCGCGCCAGGTCCAGAAACTGTCGGCGGTCGGACCGCGGCGCTCGGCGAGCCCGGCCATGCCGCGCTGGAAGGCGTGGCAATGCACGTTCGGCAGGCCGGGAACGGCGATGCCGGGGACGCGATCAGCACCGGCACGCGGGGCAGCTTCCGCGATCGCGGCGATGGCGCCGTCGGCGACCGTGACGCGGACGTCGCGCGCCCATCCGGACGGCAGCAGAGCGTGGTCGAAAAAGAGCTCGCGTCGCAAATCCGCTCTCCGCCCCGCCGGCCTGGGACGTGGCATATTGCTCGACCATAGTCGCGGCGGCGGCATTATGTATAGAGGACCGGCTGTGCGAGGAGGCTATGCGCTTCGACACCATCTGGCTTGACGCACGTCTGGCCACGCTCTCGCCCGACCGGACCGGGCTGGGCCTCATCGAGCGCGGCGCGGTCGCGACCGCGGCGGGCCGCATCGCTTTCGCGGGCCCGATGGCGGAACTGCCGACCGCTTGGGATGCGAGCAACCGCATCCCGCTCGACGGCCGCTGGATCACGCCGGGCCTGATCGATTGCCACACCCATCTGGTCTATGCCGGGGATCGGGCGCACGAATTCGAGCTGCGCCTGGCCGGCGCCTCCTACGAGGACATCGCGCGGGCCGGCGGCGGCATCGTCTCCACGGTGAAGGCGACGCGGGCGGCAAGCGAGGACGATCTCGTGCGCGCGAGCCTGCCGCGCCTCGATCGCCTGCTCGCGGAAGGCGTCACCACCATCGAGATCAAGTCGGGCTATGGGCTCGAGCGCGAGACCGAGATGCGGATGCTGCGCGCCGCGCGGCGCCTCGCGCGCGAGCGCGACGTCGGCGTGGTCACCAGCTTCCTCGGCGCCCACGCGCTGCCGCCGGAAGCGAACGGCGACAAGGAGCGCTACATCGACGAGGTCTGCGCGATGATTCCGGCGATCGCGCGCGACCGGCTCGCCGATGCCGTCGATGCGTTCTGCGAAACCATCGCGTTCACCCCCGAGCAGACCGCGCGCGTTTTCGTGGCCGCGCAGGCGGCCGGCCTTCCGGTCAAGCTGCATGCCGATCAGCTCACCAACCTGCACGGCGCCAGACTCGCCGCCGAACATGGCGCGCTGTCGGCGGATCATCTCGAATACACCGGCGATGATGGCGTCGCCGCCATGGCGCGCGCAGGAACGGTCGCTGTTCTGTTGCCCGGCGCCTTCTACGTGTTGCGCGAAAAGCAGGTTCCTCCGATCGCGAGCCTGCGCCGCCAGGGCGTACCAATGGCGATTGCAACCGACAGCAATCCCGGCACATCACCGATCACCTCGCTGCTTCTGACGCTCAACATGGCGGCGACGCTTTTCGGTCTGACCGTGGAGGAGACCATCGCCGGCGTGACGCGGGAAGCGGCGCGCGCACTCGGCAAGCTCGGCGACATCGGCACGCTCGAGCGTGGCAAATGGTGCGACCTCGCCATCTGGGACATCGAACGGCCGGCCGAGCTCGCCTACCGCATCGGCTTCAATCCGCTCCATGCGCGCGTGCGGAGAGGCGAATGATCACGCTGAAGCCCGGGCGCGCCACGCTGGCGGACTGGCGCGCGGTGGCGGAAGGCGCCGGCGTGCGGCTCGATCCATCCGCGCTCCCGGCGGTCGCGGCGAGCGCGCGGACGGTCGACGCCATCGTCGCCCGCGGCCAACCGGTCTACGGCATCAATACCGGCTTCGGCAAACTCGCGGGCGTGCATATCGGGCCGGAAGATCTGATCACGCTGCAACGTAACATCGTGCTGTCGCACGCCGCCGGTGTCGGCGAGCCGATGCGGACGGCGAATGTGCGGCTGATGATGGCGCTCAAGCTTGCAAGCCTCGGGCACGGCGCGTCCGGCGTGCGGCCGCAAACCCTGGCAATGCTTGAGGCCATGCTGGAGCGCGACATCGTGCCGGTGATCCCGAGTCAGGGCTCGGTGGGAACGTCCGGTGATCTCGCCCCGCTCGCGCATCTCACAGCGGTGATGCTCGGCATCGGTGAAGCGCGCTGCGCCGGCGAGACCATGCCGGCCGCGGCCGCACTCGACCGCGCCGGACTCGCGCCTGTTGAGCTCGGCCCCAAGGAAGGGCTCGCGCTTCTCAACGGCACCCAGTTTTCCACCGCGGAGGCGCTGGCGAGCCTGTTCGCCCTCGAACGGGTGTTCCATGCGGCGCTCATCACGGGGGCGCTGACGACCGATGCCGCGAAGGGCTCCGACACCCCGTTCGATGCGCGCATTCACGCGCTGCGCGGCCACCGCGGCCAGATCGAGGTCGCCGCCGCCCTGCGCGCGCTGATGGCCGGCAGCTCGATCCGCGCCTCGCATCTCGTCAACGACGATCGCGTGCAGGACCCCTATTGTCTGCGTTGCCAGCCGCAGGTGATGGGCGCGGTGCTCGATCTCGCGCGGGGGGCAACCGCGACGCTGACCATCGAGGCCAACGGCGTCTCCGACAATCCGCTGATCTTCGCCGACAGCGGGGAAGCGCTCTCCGGCGGCAACTTCCACGGCGAGCCCGTGGCGTTCGCCGCCGACATGCTGGCGATCGCGATCTGCGAGATCGGCTCGCTCGCCGAGCGGCGCATCGCC
>DASSJW010000168.1:0-6193 GCA_035690995.1 Xanthobacteraceae bacterium | reverse complement strand
CGTCGGCGCGGGCGAGCAGAGACGGTGGGACCTCGAGGCCGAGCGCCTTGGCGGTCTTGAGGTTGATCACCAGCTCGTACTTGGTCGGCGCCTGCACCGGGAGGTCGGCTGGCTTCTCGCCTTTAAGGATACGATCGACGTAGCCGGCTGCGCGACGCACCTGGTCGAGAGGGTCGAACCCGTAGGAAATCAGGCCCCCAGCGGCGACGAAGGATCGCCGCGGATAGATCGCAGGCAATCGGTGCCGCGCCGCGAGTTCGAGGATCAGCGTGCTGTGAACGAGCGACAACGCGCTCGCAGTGACGACCAGAGCGCCATTCGGCGAACGGGCTAAGGCGGTGACGGCGCGCTCAATGTCGCCAGCATCGCGCAGGTTCACCGGTCCCACGTCCAGCCCGATCGAGGATGCCACTGACTGAATGACCGCGAATTGACCGACCCCGGCGGTCACGGCCGGATCGCGCAGCACCGCCACCCGTGTCACGCTGGGTGCAATCTCTTTGACCAGCTCCAGCCATTTGCCGCTCAAACTGTACTCGAACTGGATGAAACCGGTGGCGTTGCCGCCGGGCCGCGCCATGGTTTCCACGAAGCCGGCGCCGACCGGGTCAGCGACCCACACGAACACGATCGGCAGCGTGCGGGTCTCGTGCAAAAGCGGCGCCAAGGCGGAAGCGCCGGAAACGACGAGGACATCTGGTTGGAGGCCGACCAGTTCCGCGGCGTATTCGCGAACCTTGTCGGCCTTGCCCAAGCCATAGCGATAGTCGATCTGGACGTTGCGACCTTCGATCCACCCCAATTGCTGCAGGCCCTGTGCGAACGCGGCATTTCGTTCCCGCGTGTCAGCATCGCTTGCAAGGGCACCGCCCGCGAGCACACCGATCCGGCGCACCCGCTCGCCCTGCTGCGCCCGCGCCGCGATCGGCCACGTCGCCACCGCGCCGCCTACCAGCTTGACGAACTCGCGCCGCGTCCTCACTCGATCACCTCGTCGGCGCGGGCGAGCAGAGACGGTGGGACCTCGAGGCCGAGCGCCTTGGCGGTCTTGAGGTTGATCACCAGCTCGTACTTGGTCGGCGCCTGCACCGGCAAATCGGCCGGCTTCTCCCCCTTGAGAATGCGATCGACGTAACCCGCCGCGCGCCGATACTGATCGATGCGGTCAGGCCCATACGACATCAAGCCACCAGCGACTGCGAAGAAACGCTCATAGTACAGCGCAGGCAGTCTGTACCGGGCCGCGAGTGCCAGGATCAGGTCACGGTGGACAACCGAAGCGGCGCCCGCGGTCACAACCAGGCCCCCGGTCGGCGAGCGTGCGAACCCGGCGATAGCGCGTTCGATCTCGTCGGCGCCGCGCATGTTGACGGGTATGACCTCCACCTGCAGCGACGGTGCAACCGCCTGAATGGCAGCAAACAGGCCGGTGCCACCGCCCTGGCTAGCATCGCGAAGCACAGCTGCGCGTGTCATGCCGGGGGCGATCTGCTTGAGTAGTTCAAGCCATTTGCCACTGAGGCTGTACTCGAACGTCATGAACCCGGTGGCGTTGCCGCCCGGCCGCGCAAGGCTCTCAACTAAGCCGGCCCCGACTGGATCAGCGGCGATCGGGAAGACGATCGGAACGGTGCGCGTCGCCATCAACAATGGGCGCACAGTTGAGGTGCCATGCGCGAGAATGACATCGGGCCCGATCGCTGCCAGTTCCACCGCGTGTTTGCCGATGTCGGCGGCGTTTGCCCCAGCCCAATGCGTGTCGATCCGCACGTTCCGGCCCATGATCCAGCCCAGTTGCGCGAGCCCTTGCAGGAATGCTCCGACCCAGACTTGAAATTCCTTGTTGTCCGCGGTTGCCGGCAGCAACACAGCGATCCGCCGCACGCGCACGTCCTGCTGCGCGCGTGCCGCGATCGGCCATGCCGCCGCCGCGCCGCCGAGCAGCGTGATGAACTCGCGCCGTTTCAATTGATCGAATCGCATTCGATCCCCGCCAGCTAAGGCCGGATTGCAGGATATCGAACTGGCGGCGAATAGTCAGCGGGTATCGGAGCGACAGTACAACCTAATCGCCGTTGACGAGGGCGGCCGATGTCCGGGTTGGGTCAGGACCGACTAACTCACAGCGAGCATAACGAGTCCGCTTTCGGGCTGATAGCGACCAAAAGTCCTGCGACAAGGGATGTTGAGACCGGCCGCCAAGCCGTGATTCAAGCCTCCAAACCGGAGCCTCGAATCATGAGTCCTTGACCTAGGTTCCGAGAGCGGTTTCGAATTTTTCCACGAATTCCTGCAGCTCGTCGGCATTGATGTCGCTGACCGCAAAGAACTCGAGACCCCGTGCGCTCCAGCGCTCGATGTTGAACCCCTGCATCGTGTCGAGCTTCGTCCCGCGCTGTGCGGAGGCTGCGCCCTGCGCGACAAAGAGATTGATCACATGCGTGCGGCGCCGGTAGACGATCGAAGCGACGGCCTTGCCGTCGATATAGTCGAGTCGGCCGCCGATCAGCCGGAAGCCCTGGGCCGTCAGGTCGACGACCGGCGGCGCGACGTCGAGCCTGCCGTTGAACCACGGCTTCACCGTGTGCTGGTCGCTCGTTTGCACGTCGGTCAGGTGGTCGGCCTGGAGCGAGCGCACATGCGCCGACAGGACGTCCCCGAGCACGCGCTGGTCTTCGTCGGTCCGGATGACGGTGATGACGAGGCTCGCCGCCATTGCGGCCGAAAGCGCCGTGCCCATGGCAAAGCCCTTGAGCACGGAGCGGCGGCTCGCGGCGCGCGGGGGCGCCGACGGCAGCGCGCTCTCGATCGACTGGCGCAGGCGCATCGGCGCCGTAAAGCGCAGCTGCGCGGCCGGCATGGCCCGCCGCAGGTCCCGGTAGCCGCGCAATTCAGCGGCGCAACGCGGGCAGCTCCCCGCATGCGCTTCCACATCGTGGGCATGCCCGGCATCGAGCTCGCCGTCGAGAAGGGCATGGATCAGGATTTCGGCCTCGGCGCAGATCATGTCGGCAAGCCTTCCTCTTCTTCTTCCTCGGCAGTCCACGCTGTCCGGAGCATGCAGCGCGCACGTGCCAGGCGCGACATCACGGTGCCGACGGGGACGCCGACGACATCGGCGATCTCGCGATACGACAGTTCGTTGATCTCGCGCAGCACGATCGCCTCCCGGTATGGCTGCGGCAGCGCCGCGACCAGCCGACGGACGGTGTTGGCGTCCCGCTGATGCAGGATTTGCGCTTCCGGCGAGAGCGCCGGCTCCTGCCACAGCGGGACGGCGTCCGCGTCCTCCTGCGTCTCGCCGTCGATCGTGAGGGCGGCGCGCGACCGGCGTACGAATTCGCCGCGGCAGATGTTGCGCAGGATGGCAAAGAGCCACGGCTTCATCTCCGGTCCGCGAAACGTGTCGAAGTGGCGCAGCGCGCGCAGATAGCACTCCTGCACCGCGTCTTCCGCGTCGGCCGGCTCGCGGAGCAGATAGCGCGCCAGGGTGTAGACGTCGTCGAGATGCGGCAGCGCGGCATCGCGGAAGCGCCGCGCCGTGTCATGGCGATCGCCGCTTGCGTTACCCGCCATGATGTCGCCCCCGGCTTCCCAGGGGTGCGCCAGGCCCCGTCGACGCGGTCGATCGAGCATCACTGCGCCGCATTGCTTCCGGTCGCCGCTTCAACCACGACGGCTCCCGTCATGTGCGGATGCAGGGAGCAGAAATACTCGTAAGTGCCGGGTGTCGTGAACGTGAACGAGAACCTGTCCTTGGTGTCGAGCGTCTTCGACTTGAAGAGCTTGTTGGTCGCGGCGATGGTGTGCGGGATGTCGTCGCCGTTGACCCAGGTCACGGTCGTGCCGGCCTTCACGGTGATGCGTTGCGGCGCGAAGATGAACTGGTCGATCTGTACCTGCGTCTCCGCGGCCTGCGCCGATGCGGCGGTAAACATGGCCGCCGCTGCGAATACGGCGGCCGCCAGCGCCGTCGCGACGCGGGTGTTGGTTGTGAATGCTGTCATGACCCGGGTGTCCCGCCTCAGCCCTTGAGCGGCTGGTCGATGATCGCGAGCCGCTGCTGCCCGCGTTTGAAGGTGACGTCGGTCACGCCGAGCATCGCGCGCAGCTTGTCGTCGGCGACTTTCATCGGTCCCGGCGAGGGCGCCGCGCCCGGCGCCGGTTGCGGGAAGGCGGTGGACATGGCGGTGTGAAAAGTGACGCTGCCCTCGACCTTCTGCATGACCTGGTGGATGTGGCCGTTGAGCACCGTCACCGACCCGAAGCGCTTGAGCTGGTCGAGCGCGCGCGTGGCGTCTTCGGTGCCCCAGCCCCAGGCCGGATAGACCGTCCACAACGGAATGTGCGCAAAGACGACGATCGGGGTCGATGCCGAGCGGCCCTTGAGGTCGTCCTCCAGCCATTCGAGCTGGTCGTTGCCGAGATTGCCCAGCCCGCCGGCCTTGAGGTCGACGACGTTGACGAGGCCGATGAAGTGCACGCCGTTGGCGTCGAAGCTGTACCAGCCGGCGCCCTTGGTGCCGCGGCCATAGCGATCGCGATAGAGCTTCACGTCCTCGTCGAGGATGTCATGCTCGCCGGGGACGTAGTGCACGTCGAGGCGGGCTTGCGAGATGATGCGGTCGGCGTCGTCGAATTCGGACGGCTTGGAGAGGTGGGTGATGTCGCCGGTATGAATGATGAAGGACGGCTTCACCGGCAGGGAACGGATTTTGTTGATCGCCTCTTCCAGCGTGCCGATCGCGTTGGGGTTGGCCGGCTTGTCGAAGCCGACATGGCTGTCGCTGATCTGCAGGAAGGTCAGCCCGCTCGGCTCGGCGGCGGCGGCCTCCCCGATGAGGCCCACGGACCGTGGCATTCCGCCCGCGACCGTCCATAGCACGCCGGTGCCGGCCCAGGTCATGCATTCCAGGATCTTGCGGCGGCTGACGCCGCTGTCGTGCCTGTCGTCGTGATCAGTCATCGCCGATCTCCTTTGCAGCCATGATGGCTTCCGGGAGACGAGATCAGCGATGCGCCGTGGTTATTCCCGGCGTCCCGGCATCTGACGCCGATGTGAACTGAGCCCTCGCACGGCGCACGAAGA
This sequence comes from Xanthobacteraceae bacterium, assembly GCA_035690995.1. Taxonomy (GTDB): domain Bacteria; phylum Pseudomonadota; class Alphaproteobacteria; order Rhizobiales; family Xanthobacteraceae; genus VAZQ01. The sequence goes on along the minus strand of DASSJW010000168.1, from coordinate 1,104 downwards.
CGTGTACCGGGCGCATCTCCTTCGCCGGCGCGGGCGGAAATAAACGCCGCGCTCCTCGATCTGGTCCGCAGAAGCCGCTTCCGGCTTCCAAACCAGGAGAATGACCATGTGGACCAAGATCACGCTGGCGCTCGCGCTGGCGCTTGCCGTCAGCTACGCCGTTCCGGCCTCTGCCGGTCCCAGAACCTGCGGGTCCGCCACGATGCAGTACGACAGCTCGGGCACCTGGACCGGCCCCTACTGCGACTAGGGCATCTCACCGGTGCTGACCCTCATGAGGTTGTCATGCGCGGGCTTGGCCCGCATCTCCTCCCCTCAACGAATTGCGGCGACGGGGCAACGAGCCCTTGCGCCGCGATTCGGGGGGAGGGGCGGGCCAAGCCAACCCAAGCCAAGCGTGTCCACGCGTCTGTCCGGCGACGGAGTCGAAGCCGCGTGGGTACGGCGCACGTGTGCGAACGATGTGGGCTCAAAACACCTTGTTGATCGAAACCGCGAACGCCCGTGACGTCGCCCGCTGCGGCGTGGCGGTGCAAAAGAAAACCCCCCGGGCGAGGCCCGGGGGTTTCCAGCTGGTCGGGGACGAAGGCGCTTAGCGGTAGATCGGCTGCGGCGCCATCGGGCGGGCATAGCCCGGGGTCGTGTAGGTCGTCGACTGCGAGAGCGCGCCGGTGCGGGCGGGGGCCGCCGGCTTGCGCGGGGCGGTGGCGATCTCCTCGCGCTTGCGCTCGGGCGCCTGCTCCAGGTGGCCGCGCTCGCTCTTGATGGCGGCAAGCGTGCGACCGTCGAGGCCGTAGATGTCGCGGCGCATTTCGAGCTTGCCGGCATTGTCGACGAAGGCGGTCTGATAGGTCAGGTGCACCCAGATCGAAGCCTGCTGCAGCTGGAGGTCGCGCTCGGCGCCGCCGTACATCCGCCGGATCTTCTCTGCCGTCCAATGCTCGCTCGGGCGGGCGATGCCGAGAAGAACCTCGGCGTATTTCGGCGGATCCTGCACGCGCATGCAGCCGTGGCTGTAGGCGCGCACCGTGTCGTTGAAATAGTGCTTGTCCGGCGTGTCGTGCTGGAACACCGAGAAGCGGTTGTTGAAGCTGAACCGGACCC
>DASSJW010000167.1:0-6352 GCA_035690995.1 Xanthobacteraceae bacterium | reverse complement strand
AGTGGCTCGCGCGGGCAAAGGAGGTGATCGCGGATGGAGGAAAGCCCGCACCAGGCGTTGATTTGCCGGCTGCCTCAAATACTTTCATTTTGCCTCGCTGCCCACTGCGCGCTGGTAACCGCGAGAGCACCACGGAGTCATGATGCGGATAGTCGCACTCGAAGAGCATTTCAGCCTGCCGACGATCCACGGCGGCGTCGGTGGAGCGGGGCCGGGGCCTACTGTCGCCAACGACGAGAACATGCCAGCCGTGGTGCGCAACGTCGCGGCAAAGATCGTCGATGTCGGCGAAAGCCGGATTTCCGATATGGACCGCAATGGCATCTCGGTCCAAGTGCTCTCGAAGGCCGGCAATCATATCGGTCCGAGCGCCGACCTGTTCGACGGGAACGAGGCCGTCTCGTTCGCACGCAAATTCAATGACGAGTTCGCGCGTAAGGTCGCCGAGCGGCCCGACCGCTTTGCGGCGTTCGCCCACCTGCCTGTCAGCATTCCGGAGGCCGCCGCGGACGAGCTTGAGCGGACCGTGCGGGATTTTGGTTTCAAGGGCACGTTGATCAGCGGCACGATCCGGGGTGCTTTTCTCGACGATCCGAAGTTCGCGCCGCTGCTCGCGCGCGCCGAACAGCTCGGCGTGCCGATCTACGTTCACCCCGGCATGCCTCCGGCCGATGTCCGCAAGGCGTATTACGAGGGCTTTGCGCCGAAGATCAATTTCGGGCTCGCGACATTCGGTTGGGGCTGGCACTACGAGGTGGCGCTGCATGTCATGCGCCTCGCACTGGCGGGCATCATGGACAAGTATCCGCGGCTGAACTGGATCATCGGCCACATGGGGGAGGGGCTGCCGGCCATGCTGGCGCGCTGCGAGCACCAGTTCTCGACCGACGTGTCCTATCTTCCGCGGCCGCTGTCCAAGACGATCACCGATCAGGTCTACGTCACGTCGGCCGGATTTTTCACCAACCCGCCGTTCGCGGCGGCGCTGGCGACGTTTGGAATTGATCGGTTGATGTTCTCCGTCGATTACCCTTACGCCAGCCACGAGGATGGCCGCGCCTTCCTCGACAATCTTCCCTTGTCGCAAGCCGATCTTGCAAAGTTCGCGCATGGCAACGCCGACAGGTTGCTCAAGCTGAGCGCATAAAACGGATCGAAATTGCTTGGCGCAGCGATGTCCCATGGCGTGGCCGTCAAAGTCCCAAATAAGCCCGACGGACGCCGTCGTTGCCAGCGACGTCAGCCGCTGTGCCGGCCAATACAACTTTTCCGCTCTCCAGCACCGTGGCGAAATCCGCAAGTGCGAGCGACTCTGCGACGTTCTGCTCGATAAGCAGAATCGTCATGCCGGACTTCTTGAGCTCGAAAATCGCGCTAAATACCAGCTCGACCATCAGGGGAGAGAGCCCCAGCGAAGGCTCGTCGAACATGATGAAAATCGGATTGCTCATCAGACAGCGTCCGATCGCCAACATCTGCTGCTCGCCGCCCGACAGCGTCCCGGCTTTTTGATTTCGCCGCTCCACAAGGCGGGGGAATAGCTCGAAGACACGCTCCAGGTTCACTGCGTAGTCGCGCGACGAGCGCCGCAACGCGCTGCCAAGCTGAAGGTTTTCATCGATGGTAAGCGTCGGGAAAATCTGTCGCCCCTCTGCCACCTGGCCAATGCCCAACTCGCAGGTCTCGCTGGATTCAAGGCCGGTGATATCGACGCCGTTGAACAAAACCTGGCCACCGGACGGACGAAGCATCCCGGCGATGGCGCGAACAAGCGATGTCTTGCCAGCGCCATTCGCGCCAACGACGGCATTCAGGCTGCCGCTCGGCACGCTGAAGCTCACCCCGTTCAAGGCGCGGGCCTGGCCGTAACTCACCTCGAGGTTGTGGACATCGAGCTGCGCCGTCATGCCAGCGTGGCCTTCTTACCCAGATAGCTTTCGATCACCTTCGGATTGCTCCCGATATCCGCCGGAGCACCTTCCGCGAGCTTTTCGCCGTGATGCAGGACGATGACGCGGTCGGCCAAAGACATGACAACGCGCATAACATGTTCAATCAGCAGGACCGTCATGCCCCCACCGCGCAACTCCTGAATAATTTCGACAATCCGGTCACTCTCGGAGGATCGCAGTCCCGCCATCACCTCATCGAGCAAAAGGAGACGCGGTTCAGTCGCGATCGCGCGCGCAAGCTCCAGCATCTTCCGGTCTGGCAATGTGAGATCGCCCGCCAGCGCATCAGCCTTGTCTTGCAGGCCGATCCGCATAATCGCCTGCTTCGCGACGCTCGCCGCTTCATTCACGTTGGAGATGCGGGCGAACGCGCCCATCATCACGTTCTCCAAGACCGTCAAGCCGACCATCGGCCGTACGATCTGGAATGTGCGAACGAGGCCTCGCAGCGCAATCTGCTCGGGCGCAAGTCCGGTCAGGTTTTCACCGTTGAGGGAGACCGATCCTGACGTCGGCCGCAGCGCGCCTGCGATCAGATTGAAGCAGGTGGTCTTGCCAGCGCCGTTCGGTCCGATAAGGGCGACGATCTCCCTTTCGGCGACATCGAACGAGACGTCTCTCACCGCGACCAAACCGCGGAAGGCCTTTGTCAGATCGCGGACCTGCAACATCATCAGGACCGCCTTGCCGCCACGAAGCGCACGATGCGCGGCCAGATGCCGTCCGGCAGGAATGCGATGACGCCGAGTATGACGGCGCCGTAGATCATGGTGTTCAAACCATAGAACCCCATTCGCTGTCCAAGAACATTGGATCCTTCCATGAGCGGCACCACAAAAAAGGCACCAACGATGGGCCCAAACAGCGATCCCACCCCGCCGATGATCGGCGCGATCAGCACCTCGATCGATATCCGCAGTCCCATGATCGAGTCTGGAAACAGGCTGCCTTGCAGGAATCCGAAGAGGCCGCCACCCACCCCCGCCAAACCGGCGCTGATTGCGACCACCAGAACCTTGCTGCGCAAGGCGGGGACTCCGAGCGCACGCGCTGCATCCTCGTCTTCGTTAATGCCGCGCCAGCGGTAACCCCACCGCGAGGCCATCAAGGCGCGGATCAGGAAATACGCCCCCGCCGTTATCAGCACAAAAGCCAGGTAGAAGAATAGCGTGCCGCCGCGCAGCGTCAGGAGCGGCCGGTTGGTGTCCGGATTGATCGCCTTCAGGAAGAATCCGCCCGTGCTGCCGACAAAATCCCAATTGTCGAACAGCACGCGAGCTAGCTCGGCAAATGCGATGGTCAACAGTGCGAATTGGACACCGCGAACGGAGAACCGGCCGCCGATCCATGCGATCGCGCTGCCGGCCACCGCCGAGATCGCTGCGCCTATCAGGATCGAAATCCATGGGCTGAGGCCACCGGTCGCGGTGAAAACTGCGGTCGCATAGGCACCGAGACCGAGGAACAGCCCATGTCCAAGGGACAGCAGGCCCGCGCTCATCATCAGATTCCAGGTCAGGCCCATGAAGGCGTAGAAAAAGACGAGGGTCAGCAGGCTCTGCCAGAATGAATCCAGCAGCGGTCCGGCAGCGGCCATGGCCACGAAGAATCCGAGCGCAGGCCATGGCGACGATGCACGAATCCCGGTCACCGCTCCGGTTCCCCGAACAGGCCGTTCGGGCGCAGCAGGAGCACCAGAACCAACAAGGCGTAGGAAAAGGTTGTCTTCAATGCCGGCGATATCATTAGCGCCGCCAGCGCTTCGGACAGGCCGATCAATACGCCGCCGAGCAGCGCGCCGGTCAGGCTACCCAATCCGCCCACGATGACAATGATGAACGCGATCAAGGTGAAATCGGTGGCGAGGAACGGCTGGGTGTCGAAGATCGGCGCGATCAGAGCGCCTGCTGCGCCCGCACACGCCATGCCGATACCGGCGGTGACGGCATAAACCTTCCGCACGCGGATGCCGATCACTTGCGCGCCGATCAGGTTGTCGGCTGCGGCCCGGATGGAGCGGCCAAGCGTCGAGAATCTTAGAAACAACATCAGCCCAATGATGAGCAGGAGCGCCATCAGCGCCGCCTGCGAGCGGAGGACATCCAGGCGTACCGGACCGATGGTATAGGACTGCATGCTTTCGACCATCTGGATCGGCCACGAATCCGGACCGAACAACGCGAGATGCAGCCCCGTGATCATCAGAGCAAAGGAAATGAACAGAACGAATTGTGCGTGTTGCGGCCGGTCGATGAACGCGTTGACGATTCCAAGCTGCAGCGCATAACCCAGCGCGAACAGCAACGCGGCTGCAACGGGGGCCAGCATCCATGGTGGCAGCTTGAACGCTGACCAGAGGCCATAGCCGATATACATGCCGATGACGACCATCTCGCCGTGAGCGAAATTCACCACTCGCATCACGCCGAAGATGATTGTCAAACCAAGCGCGATCAGCGCGTAGACGACGCCGATCAGGATCCCGCCGCTGATGACGTTCAAATAGAGCGCCGTCACGGCGGGGCCCGCTAGCGATCAGTTCTCGCGACGCCGGTCACCGTTTATCGAATGGCACGAACGGGAACACGGCCTTGGCCTCGCTCGCGTCCGCGGGGCTCACCACCACCGGCTTGCCGTTTTGGTTCTGCAGCATGACGACGCCGATGTTGTTATTCTGGCCCTTCTCGTCAAAACGGATCGGGCCGCCATAGGAAATGTGGTCAGCTATGTCCGTCGTCTTCAGCGCCGCGTGGATTGCGGCCGGCTCGTTGGACTTCGCGCGTTTTATTGCGTCTGCCGCGATCTCGACTGCCTCGAACGCAAACACGGCGTTGAGGTCGAAGCGCGCATCCATCTCTTTCTCGAAGCGACTGGCGATCTCGCGGGCACGCTTGTTGGTTGGGTTATACCAAGGAACACACGACATATAACCATCGCCGTACTTTCCGAGCGCGTCGGTGAATGCCTTCTCGTACGGGCCCGGGCTGCCGGGGCTGATGATACCCATCGGCGACCAGTTCTGTTTCACCATTTCGCGGATGATAAGGATGGCGTCGCTGACGCGGGTGATCGGCATCAGCAGGTCGGCGCCGACAGCCTTCGCCTTGGCGACCTCGACCGACAAGTCGCGGGCACGAACATCATAGCCGATGCGGTCGAGGATCTTGATGGGCACCTGTTGCTTGTCCCAGAGGACGTCGACGCCCTTCATGATGCCCTGGCCGAAGGTGTCGTTGACATGGAGGATGACCGCGGTCTTCGGTTCAACGCCTGTCGTAGCGCCAAGCTCCTTGATTCGTGCGACGGCATTGCCGACAAGCGTGCCCGCCGGCGTGAAGTTGCGGAAGATCTGCGTGAAGCCCTGCTCGGTGATCTGGGGCGCGGAGGCAATGTTGATCAGAAACGGGATCTTGGCGGCCTCGGCCGCCTGCGCGACCGAAATCGTACTACCGGAGTCGTTGGTACCGATCAGCAGAGTGCAGCCTTCGCGGATCAAGCGTTCCGCCACGATGCGCCCGTTCTCAGGCTTGGATTCGGCGTCGCCGTAAATGAACTCCATCGCCGGCCCGCCGGCCTCCTTCACGACCTTGGCGCCAAAGTCGTTGCCCTTGCGTGTCTGTTGCCCCATGAAGGCCTGCACGCCACTGAGATACAGGATAACACCCACCTTCACGGGCGCCCCTTGTGAAAACACCGGGCGTGGAAGGATGCTGGTTGCCAAGGCGCCGGCGCCGGTGGCGAGAAGATCGCGGCGACTGGGGATGGCGCGTTTCGTCATGTGGTACCCCTCTGGGTGTGGACTCAGCTGGCCTTGAGCTTTGCGGACGCCGAGCGTTGCGCGTGAACATCTTCGATAGCCTGGATGATCGGCAGATACCCGGTACAGCGGCACAGATTGCCGCCAAGCTCGGCCCGGATACGGTCTCGGTCGAGGTCAGGAATGCGTGAAAGTACATCATAAGCAGTCGCCAGCATGCCGGACGTACAGAACCCGCATTGCAGCGCATGTCGCAGATTGAAGGCCTTGCGGATTGCCCCCATCAAGTCGTCGCCCTGATAGCCTTCGACCGTCCGAATCTCTGTGCCGTCAGCCGCAACCGCCAGCGTGATGCAGGAGCGTATTGGTTTTCCGTCCATCAAAAGGGTGCAGGCGCCGCAAACGCCATGCTCGCAGCCGACATGCGTCCCCGTCAGCAGGCACTGGTCGCGAACAAAATCGGCAAGCGAAAGCCGGTCATCCACCGCATGAGAGACAGCTTGGCCGTTGATGCGGATGTTGACCGTCTTCATGCCGCCAAGTCTCGAATTGCGCGCTCGACGATAGCTCGGTGCATGGTTTGATCTCCGCGGTCGGCCTGCGCCTCTTTCAAATCTTCATCGATCGTGGAACGCAGCGTCTC
>DASSJW010000166.1:0-4410 GCA_035690995.1 Xanthobacteraceae bacterium | reverse complement strand
GTGCCGTCCGGCGGCGCTTCGGCGCAGGCGCGGCCGCCAATATTCATGCCGCCGCCGGCGCGGTTCTCGATGACGATCGGCTGGCCCCAGCGCTTGCTCAGCTCCTCGCTCACCGTGCGCATGAAGATGTCGCTGATCCCGCCGGCAGCCGACGACGCGATCACCCGGATCGGCTTTGTCGGATAGTCCTGCGCCCGCGCGACGCCCGCGAATGCGAGCGCTGCGCAGACCGTCGAGACCAGCAGGGTCGAGCCGCGCACCGAGTTTCCTCCGCTTTTTCTTATGCTCTTGTGCCGGACACCCTAGCATCCCGGTTGCTGCTGCGCTCGTGGCGGAGCCGCCGCCGGCTGCGATAATTCGTCTCCGCGTTTCAGCTCGCTTCGAGCCGGTGACCGCCGTCGATGAAACCGAACAGCCGCTGCACGCGGTAATAGCGCGCCGAGCGCGGCTGCGTGATGCCCCACTGGTCCGACCGGCCGGGCGGAAACTTCCAATAGTCGGAGCCGCGCGGCACGTAGCTGTCGTCGACCTGCAGCACCTCGGCGGTATACTCGATCGGCACTTCGTCCGGTCCGCAGAAATAGGCAAAGACGTTGTTGCCGGGACCGTGCCGGCCCGGCCCCCACTCGATCGGATAGCCGCTGTCCTTCATGCGGCCCATGCCGCGCATGACGGAATCGAAGTCCGGCATCTCGAAGGCGATGTGATTGAGCGTCGCAAGCCCGGTCTTGGCGAGCACGATGAAGCTGTGCTCGGAACTGTCGCAATGCAGGAACCAGAGCGGCGCATTCTCGTCGATCTGTCGAAAGCCGAGCGTCTGGGTGAAGAAGCGGTAGCTGGCGTCGAAATTCAGGGCGTTGAGATTGACGTGGGCGATCTGGCGCGGCCGGTCGATGATGTCCTGTGCGTCGGCATGGTCGGCGCAGGCGCACACGAAGGCGAGGTTGCGGCCGTCCGGATCCGTGCAGCCGAATCCATAGCCGCCGCCGTCGGCAGCAAGCGTCGCCGGAGCGGTGGCGGGGCCGCCCGCCGCCACGATCGCGCGATGAAGCGCGTCGACGCCTTCGCGGTCGGCCACGTCGAACACGATGCGCATGAGGCCCGGTCTCGGCCCCCGATGCAGCCCGACGATGTGATGATACGCGGCGGTCCCGCGATAGAGCTGGACGCCGTCGCGCGCCTCCACCCGTCGCAACCCCCAGACGCTCTCGTAGAATCGCCCGGCTTCCTCGAGATTCGTGGCCGCGAGCTCGACGCTGCGGACACCGCGCACCCGACATTGCTGCATCGTCATCATCCTTCCGGCCGCCCTCGCCCGCCCGGCTCGCCAAGACCGGCGCTCGTGTTGCAGCGGCCGTGGCGCGATAGCTATCGCACGCGTGTCGCGGCGCCAACAGCGATACCATCGGGAGCCGAGAAACGAGCCGTCGCTCCGGCGGCGGCCCGCGAAAAAATCGGGGAATCGCTCTTACGATCGTTCCGCGCCGCGCGATCGCCTGCGGCAGAACCGCAAAACCGCGGCGCGTCGAGCTAAGTGCGGGAGTCGCGCGCCGCCTGAGCGACCTTCGTTGCCTGCGAGACGCTGCCGACCTTTGCGGGAGGGACTTTTGTTCGGCGGCGTTGGCTGGGAAGGGGTCGCATGCCCTCGTTGGCGGTATCGCCGGCCGCCGGATATGGCGCAAACTGTGCCGCCCGGCGAAGCGCGAGCGCGCGCCAAGCGGCCTCCACATGGGCGGTCCGCGCCTCCAGCTTGTGAACGCGGCTCAATTCCTTATTCACCCGCTTCAGTGCCGACGCGAACACCTGCTTGCGGTGCAGCGGCTGCTCGGCGGTGCCCGGAAAGCTTCCACCGCGCGGTCCGGCCTTGCCCCGGACTTCCCGCTGCTTCTGTCGCGTCAGCGTCCGTTCCTTGTCGCGCATCTGGCGCAAGCGCACGCGCAAGGTCTTCAGGCTCTCCGCGTCGTGCTCGTAGATCGCGGGATGATGTGTCACCCGGATGGTCTCGTGTTCCTCATGGCTGAGAAGACTGCGCTCGAACTTGCAGGACACGGACATGCTCGAACCTCCATTTTGAAGGGACCGACACGTTCTGCCATCAATCCAGCCCCCGCGGGTCAATGCCGCCGCCGGCTGGGCTTCCAGTCAGGCTCCTCGTGGCGTTGCGCGCCGCGCCAAATGGTGAAGGGCGCCCTCGCCCGCCTCGCGCGTTCAGCCCGCCAGCAGGCCCTTCACCAGGCCCGATGCCTTGCCGAAGTCCATCTTGCCGGCGTAGCCCTGCTTGAGCGCGGCCATGACCTTGCCCATGTCCTTGATGCTCTGGGCGCCTGTCGCTGCGATCACCTCGGCAATCGCCGCCTTCGCCTGCGCCTCCGACATCTGCGCGGGCAGATAGGCGCGGATGATGTCGATCTCGCCGCGCTCCTGGTCGGCAAGTTCCTTGCGCCCGGCCCGGTCGTAGATTTCGAGCGATTCCTGACGCTGCTTGATGAGTTTCTGCAGGAGCCCAAGCACCTCGTCCTCGGCAAGCGCGGGCTTGCCCTGGCCTTGCGCCTCGAGGTCGGCGTTCTTGAGCGCGGCATTGACCAGCCGGAGCGTCGAAACGCGACGTTCGTCGCGGGCTTTCATCGCCCCTTTCAAGGCGGTGTTGATCTCGTCGCGCAGCACGGCTATGGCCTCTCACAATGTGCGCCCGTCGACCCAATCGAGTCGAAGCGATCCTCGATCGGCCGGGCGGCTTGAGATTTAGGCCTTCGATGACCGAGAAACAACCAGCGGACGCCGGCTCCGGGGCGCAGCCCGCCAGCAAACCTCGCCCCGGCGCGACCGCCGAGGCATCCCCCAGGGACACCTGGACCGAGCCCAAGCCGACCGCCCTGCTGGTCCTGGCCGACGGCACCGTGGTCGAAGGCGTGGGCTTCGGTGCGACCGGTCATGCGGTGGGCGAGGTGTGCTTCAACACCGCGATGACCGGCTACGAGGAGATCCTTACCGATCCGTCCTATGCCGGCCAGATCATCACCTTCACCTTTCCCCACATCGGCAATGTCGGCACCAACGAGGACGACATCGAGACCGTGAACATGGCCGCCACGCCGGGCGCGCGTGGCGTGGTGCTGCACACCGCGATCACCCAGCCGTCGAACTACCGCGCCACTCGTCATCTCGACCAGTGGCTCAAGGCGCGCGGCATCATCGGCATCTGCGGCATCGACACCCGCGCGCTGACCAGCCGTATTCGCGTGCATGGCATGCCGAACGCCGTGATCGCGCACGAGCCGTCGGGCCGGTTCGACCTCGAGCGCCTCGGGCAGGAAGCCCGCGCGTGGCCGGGCCTCGACGGCATGGATCTCGTGCCCATGGTGACATCGGGCCAACGCTTCACCTGGGACGAGACGGCGTGGACCTGGGACCAGGGCTACGGCCGGCAGGACGCCGCGCAGTTCCACGTGGTCGCCATCGACTACGGCATCAAGCGCAACATCCTGCGCCAGCTCGCCGGCAACGGTTGCAAGGTGACGGTGGTGCCGGCGCAGACCTCGAGCGAGGACATCCTCGCGCTCGCGCCCGACGGCGTGTTTCTCTCCAACGGTCCCGGTGACCCGGCCGCGACCGGCCAGTATGCGGTGCCGGTCATCCGGGACATCATCGACAGCGGCATCCCGACCTTCGGCATCTGCCTCGGTCACCAGATGCTGGGCATCGCGGTCGGCGCCCGCACGACCAAGATGCATCAGGGCCATCACGGCGCCAATCATCCGGTGAAGGATCTTGTCACCGGCAAGGTCGAGATCACCTCGATGAATCATGGTTTCGCCGTCGACAGCGCGACGCTGCCGGCGAACGCGACCGAAACCCATGTGTCGTTGTTCGACGGCTCGAACTGCGGCATCGCGCTCAAGGACAAGCCGGTGTTCTCGGTCCAGTACCATCCGGAAGCGTCACCCGGCCCGCGCGACAGCCACTATCTGTTCGCGCGCTTCACCGAGCTCATGCGCCGCTCCAAGCGCAAATAATGGTCACGTCGCAGTAGCGCCGGCTTGGGCACGGTCGCCAAGACCCGATCGAGCTCTGGCGGGTGGCCGCGGTTGCCTTATAGTCCGCCGGCCCGTGTCGGGCGAGGTGGGGAACCAACCGATGGGCGACTGGATCGCCTTCTGGGATTCCGAGCATTCGATCTACGTCAATGCGCGTCACCGCGACGTGCATTACCGCAGGATTGCCCAGGACATTTGCGCCCACGTGGCGGCCGGCGCGTCGGTGCTCGACTACGGCTGCGGCGAGGCGCTCCATGCCGACCTCGTCGCCGCCCATGCGCGGACGCTGATCCTGTGCGAGGCCGCGCCCATGGTGCGCGCCGCGCTGGAGCGCCGCTTCGGCGGAAACCCGAAGATCGAAGTGCGCACGCCGGAG
>DASSJW010000165.1:0-3090 GCA_035690995.1 Xanthobacteraceae bacterium | reverse complement strand
GGCGGGCGCCAGCGCGGCGACGCGGCTCGCGAGCTCGAACGCCTTGGGATGGGAAAACTGAAACGCCGGCGCATAGTCGAGCTCGGCCGCCTGGGCGCGGATCGCCGCCACCACCGGCTCGCGATTGTGCCCGGCATTGGTGCACCACAGTCCGGCGGTGCCGTCGAGCACCGCGCGGCCGTCGGGCGTGTAGTAGTGCATGTCCTTGGCGCGGGCGATCAGCCGTGGCGACGCCTTGAACGCGCGGTTCGAGGTGAACGGCAGCCAATAGGCTTCGAGGTCGTTGGGAACGGCGGTCGCCCTGGGCGCTGGTGCCGATGGCATGGATGTTTTCCTGCTGATGTGCGCGATGCGGCGCGGTGATGCTCGCCTTGCCGCTCCCCGGCGCGGCTGCTACCAACCGCGCACCACGAGGTTGCGCGATAATGGCCGACAAATCCGACAAATCCAACAAGCTCAAGGCGCGCCTGCCGCGCGGGCTCGGCGATCGCTCGCCGGCCGAGATCGCGGCCACGCGGCGCATGCTGGAGGTGATCCGCGCGGTCTACGAGCGTTACGGTTTCGAGCCGGTCGAGACGCCGGCGATTGAATATACCGACGCGCTGGGGAAATTCCTGCCCGACCAGGATCGCCCGAACGAGGGCGTGTTCTCGTTCCAGGACGACGACGAGCAGTGGCTCTCGCTGCGCTACGACCTCACCGCGCCGCTCGCGCGCTACGTGGCGGAGCATTTCGACGCCCTGCCTAAGCCCTATCGCAGCTACCGCGAGGGCTATGTGTTCCGCAACGAGAAGCCGGGCCCGGGACGCTTCCGCCAGTTCATGCAGTTCGACGCCGACACCGTGGGGTCGGCCTCGCCCGCGGCCGACGCCGAGATCTGCATGATGGCGGCGGACACGATGGAGGCCCTGGGCATTCCGCGCGGCAGCTACGTGGTGAAGGTGAACAATCGCAAGCTGCTCGACGGAGTGCTGGACGCAATCGGACTCGGCGGCGAGGCGAATGCAGGAAGGCGACTCACGGTGTTGCGCGCGATCGACAAGTTGGATCGCCTTGGCATTGAAGGCGTAAAGGCACTTCTAGGCCCGGGACGAAAAGACGAGAGCGGGGATTTCACGAAAGGAGCGGGGCTTGACGATCCTGCGATTGATCGGGTGCTCGCTGCGATCTCCGTTCAAGCGGGTGATACTGATGTCGTGTTGGCGAAGCTCAACCTCACTGCGTCGCGTCTCGGTGAAGAGGGAATTTCGGAGTTGCGTAGCATTGCCGAGTTGGTTCGTGCGGGAGGGTACGACGAGGGTCGCATCAAAATAGATCCCTCTGTCGTGCGGGGGCTCGAATACTACACCGGTCCGGTCTACGAGGTTGAGCTGACCTTCCCGATCGGGGGTGAGGAGGGAAAGGCCGTTCGCTTCGGCTCGGTCGCGGGCGGCGGGCGCTACGATGGATTGATTGCCCGTTTCCGCGGCGAGCCGGTGCCGGCGACGGGTTTCTCAATCGGCGTGTCGCGGTTGACGGCGGCGCTCCAACATCTGGGCAAGATCGACAAGACGCCAGAACCGGGACCGGTGGTTGTTACGGTCTTTCCGGACGTTCCGATTGCCAAGTACCAAGAAATGGTGTCGCGATTGCGTGATGCCGAATACGCGCCGGGAAAGCGGATTCGCGCTGAGCTTTATCTCGGCAGCGGCAAGTTCGGGGCGCAGATGAAATACGCCGACAAGCGCGGCTCGCCCTGCGTCGTGATCCAGGGCGGCAACGAGAAAGAAAAGGGCGAGGTGCAGATCAAGGACCTCATCCTCGGCGCCGAGATCGCAGGATTGAGCAAGGATCGCGACGACTACTTGAAGAAGCAGGCCGAGGCGCAGTTCGCGGTCAGGGAAAGCGAGCTGGTCGACGCGGTGAAGAAAGTGCTCGCGCGAAACAACGTGACGTGGGGCTGATCCCGCGATTTTCTAACGCCTCATCCGTCACCTTTCGATGCCCGTCCAAGAGGGCTCGCACCTCATCGCGGTGACGGATTCATCCCCGCTAACCCGTCCCAGAAGGATCGTGCCTCCGCTACTTCTTCTGCGCCGGCGCGCCCGGCCTTGCAGGTGCACCCGGAGGTCCCGGCATATTCTGCAGATCGCGGACGTTGATCTTGCGGCCAGCCATGATCATGTCGCCGGGTTTCTGGTCGGCTTTGCAGGCGCCCATCCACTTCGCGTCGACCGTCATGGTCCGCTCCCCGGGCATCCCGGGGATTGCCGGCCCCTGCTGTTTCGACACGACCTTGACCGAATAGGCGCTGTTGAAATCGCCGGTGATGACGGAATGGGAACTGGTGGCGTAGGGCCCGATCTTGCACGTGGAATCGACGGTAATGGTGTCGCCGGTCTTCTGCACGTCCGGCTTCGAGCACATGTCCTGGACCATGCTGCCGCCGGTCGCGCTCATCAGCTTGTCGGTCTCGGCGTCGATGCAATGCTCGACGGTCTGCGGTGGCAGGTTGCCGCCTTCGAACGTCATCTTGAGCTCCCAGAGCCCGGCCTTGCGCTCTGGCATGTCGATGGCCGCGGCGGGCGCGGCCCAGATGAGAGCGAACGCAACGGATGGCAGCCATCGGCGCATCACAATCCCCTTTAGGCCCAGGAGCGATGAATTCGCCCGGAGGTTCTGCGCAGCACTGTGAGCAAATAAAGGCGGCGTTGGCCGGATGGCGTTACCGCGTTGGGTCGGCGCGTGCCGGACCCAATCAGTTGAGAGCCCGGACCACCGGCCCCAGACGCGGATAGGCACAGGTCGATCGGGTCGCCACCGCCGGCAGCGCATAGGGGTTGGCGTGCGGAGACCACAGGCAATTGAAGGCGATGAAGTCACCATACTGCCGGTGCACGCTGGTGATGCGGTGGTATTTGTCCCAGCGGGCGCAATACGCGCCGGCGATCTGCTGCGCCATGGCTTCGTTCTCGCAGGACCATGGGATGATGCCGCCGGTATCATTGGCGTGATAAATCTGCGCGTGAGCGGGAGCGCCCAGCAAAAATACGCCGATCACCGAAAGCAACGCCGCGCGCTTCATTCACGCCTCCCCCATCTACCCCCGGC
>DASSJW010000164.1:0-2483 GCA_035690995.1 Xanthobacteraceae bacterium | reverse complement strand
CGTGATGCAGGACTATCGCGGCAACTACATGCTGGCCTTCGCGGCCTACAACGCCGGTCGCGGGCGCGTGCAGGAATGGATCGCGCGCTTCGGCGATCCGCGCGACCCCAAGGTCGATCCGGTCGACTGGGTCGAGCGCATCCCCTTCATGGAAACCCGCAACTACGTGCAGCGGGTGATGGAGAACATGCAGGTCTACCGCACGCGCTTCGGCGCCGCCCCGCTCACGATCGAGACCGATCTGCGCCGGGGCGCCTCCACCGCAGCGGCGCACTAAGCGGTCGGCTGTCGCGAGTCGGCCTGGCGTGGCAGGTCATTGCCTCGCCAGTCGATCTGCGGCGGCTTTGACCCAGGCCAGACCTTGCGCCGATTCAATCATCCTAGTGCGGCGGCGGCAGATCTTTTCTTTGCCGCCATAGCACGTCCGAACTCCCCCGATTCCAGAGTTTGCGGAACAGCCCTTCGGAGTCCTCCGGGAGGTTTGCCGTCGAGCGTTGCAGACCTAGAAAAATCCCGTTCTCGGCCTGAGCCGGCAGCACCGCGTAATGGTCGTCGAAAAGCACATATTTGCCGTCGGCGGTTTTGTCGATGCCCAACGTCTTGCTCACATCGTACCATTCAGATGATGCATGAATGGCGATACCTTCGCCGACGGACGAACCGTCATCATCAGCAACGCCGACGTGGGTGCCGTAGGCATAGGTCGTGAACTGCTCGGTTCGGCAAAGCCAGATCAAGAAATCGCGGCGTTGAATATGATCAAGCGGCAGCCCGGTCAGAATGACATAGGCCTGCCTGCCGTCCTTCGTCACGCCGGTGAAAACACGGAGAACAACGCCGCGGGCGCCGATCGCTCGAAACCAAGCTGCAAGCTCTTCGACCAATAGCGTCGCCAAGTCTCCGGAAGATTGATCCATGGCCGAGGGCTTACTCTGCTGATGCGCGCTACGACGATGCCTGAATGAAGATCCCGACTACAGATTTCGGTCGTCGCCAACAGGCAGATCACGCAACGGACCGTTTCGCCGCGCGCAACCCACCGCACGACCGCGCACCTAGAACAGCTCGAAATATTCCCGCTGCTCCCATTCCGTGACCTCGGCGTTATAGCGCGCGATCTCGGCCTCCTTGATGCGCAGGTAATAGTCGATGAAATTTTTGCCGAAGCCTTCGGCCAGGCAGGCATCGGTGCGCAACGCCCCGAGCGCCTCCTCCAGGCTCTTCGGCAACAGCGGAGCCGGCGCCTCGTACGGCGTATCCGCCGACGGGCCGGGATCGAGCATGCGTTCCATGCCGTCGAGGCCGGTCACGATCTGCGCGGCCATGTAGAGATAGGGGTTGGCGGCCGGCTCGCCGACTCTGTTCTCGAGCCGCGTCGCCGGATCGCCGGGGCCGCCGAGCACGCGGATCATGACGCCGCGATTGTCGCGGCCCCAGATGGCGCGGTCCGGCGCCAGCGAGTAGCTGCGATAGCGCTTGTAGCCGTTGATGGTCGGCGTGGTGAAGGCCGCTGCGCCGCGCGCATGGGAGACGAGGCCGGCGAGGAAGCCGCGCCCCGTAGGCGATAGCAGCTCCTTGTCGTTGGAGACGAACGCATTGGCATCGGAGCGCCGGTCGCGCAGCGACTGGTGCAGGTGCCAGCCGCTCGACAGCACGTTCGCCACCTTCGGTCGCGCCATGAAGCTCGCGTGATAGCCCTGCCGCCGGCAGATCTGCTTCACGGCGCTGCGGAACAGCATCATGGTATCGGCGGGCGAAAGGCCGACCTGCGGGTGGAAGGTGAACTCGCATTGGCTCGGCCCGAGCTCGATCTCGACCGAGCGCAGCGGCAGGCCGAGCGCGATGATCTGGCGCCGCACCGTTTCGAGGATCGGCTCCATCTGGTCGAGCCGGGTCTCGGTCAAATACTGGTAGCCCTGCGAGAGCAGGCTGACGTCGGGGGGCTCGCCTGGCCAGGTCGCGTCCGCCGGCTTGAGCCGCGCGTCGTCGAGCTTGAACACGTGAAACTCGACCTCGAGGCCCGCCATGTAGTCGAACCCCGCCTCGGCGAGGCGTTGCAGCGTGCGACGATAGAGGTTGCGGGTGGAGAACGGCACCGGCTTGCCGTTGGGAAAATAGATGTCGCACAGCACCCAGCCGGTCTGCGGCGCCCACGGCAGCACGCGGAACGTGGCGGGATCGGCGATCATGAGGAAGTCGCCGCCGCCCTCCATCTCCGCCATGCCGAAGCCGCCGCCCGGCGTGAAGACCGGAAACGCGGTCTTGTGCGCGGTGTCCTTGGCCAAGAGCGTAGTGGTCATCGAGCAGCCGTTGCGCATGACCGCCGCGGCCTCGCCCGCCATGACCGACTTTCCGCGCAGGATGCCGTGCTGGTCGGGAAACGACAGGCGCACGACCTCGAGCCCGTATTCCTCGATCCACTTGTCGACCTTGACCGCGGCTTCGTACTGCTCGTCGCTCCACAAGCCGTGGCGCTCGACGAA
>DASSJW010000163.1:0-2690 GCA_035690995.1 Xanthobacteraceae bacterium | reverse complement strand
ATTACGGCACGGCTCAGTGGTCGCACTGACGCTCGGTGCGCGAAACCCGCATGCCGTGACGCCATTCCCGCACGGTGACGGTGCGGCAGTGCGAGCGTCCAACGGTCTCGACCACGACGCCGTGGCGGCGATGGCGGGGTTCCACGACAACGCCGGGACCGCCGACGCGCACGTTGATATCGGCCTGAGCGATCTGCATCGGATCCGCCTTGGCAGTTCCGGCGAGCAGCGGCGCAGCGGTGAGCACGGCGGCCGCTGCCGCGATTGCAAGAAGTGCGTTCTTCATTGTCGTTCCTCTCTGGGGTTCAGAAGCCATCCCAACGAAGGATCGACACAATCGTTCCGCCGGCGCCGGCGAAAACCCGCACGCCATTGGCGATATCGCTTGATGCCTTGGCCCAATCTTGGCCCGATCTTGGCCGAATGTCTTGGCGATGTGTTGGACCGCTGTTCTCAGACCGGACGCGGCGCCAGGACCGGCCTGAGCACGAGCGAGAGCGGAAGCGTGAGCAGCACGACCGCGGCAACGACGAGCAACGTGTTCGATACGCCGAGCGCATCGCCGACCACGCCGTAGATCGCCGGCGCCACCGCGCCCGCGCCGATAGTGCCGGTATAGAACACGCCGAATGCGCGGGCGCGGCGCTCGGACGCCACCAGATCGGGGACCGAGCCGTAGAGCACCGACGACGTCCCGTTGAGCGCGATGCCGATGAGCGGCAGCACCGGCAATGCGGCTTCGAGCGGAAGCGGCAGCAGCGCGACGATCGCAACGGCGGTCAACCCTTCGGTGAGCCAGACCGTGGCGATGGCGCCGATGCGCGCGCCGATGAAGGCACAGACGAGCTTGCCGGCGGCGCCGCCGGCGAACACCAGCGTGAGCGCGAGCCCGATGGTCGGCACGCTGGCGCCCTTGGCCGTGAGCAGGAACGGCAGGAACAACAGGAAGCCCATGCGCGTCGCGCTGTCGAGCATGCCGATGGTCAGCAGCACGGGAAAGGCGAAGCGATAGCGCGCGCCTTGCGCGCCGTCCGCCATGTGCCGTCCGGGTTCCTTCGCGACGATCTCGGCGCTGTAGCGCGGCGTCAGCGCGAAGATCGCGATGGCGGCGACAAGACCGAGCGCGCCGAGCAGCGCGAGCGCCGGCCGCCACGACATGAGCAGCAGCAGCAGCGATGCCGCGGCCGGCACGGTCATCTTGCCGATATCGCCGGCGAAATTGTAGGTGCCCAGCGCCTTCATCGAGCGCGGACCGGCGAACGCACGCGCCATCAGCGACGAGGCGAGCGGATGCTGGGCGCTCGCGCCCATGCCGCCGATGAACAGGGCGACCGCCAGCAGCCCGAGGCCGGCGCTCGCCCCGGCGAGGCAGTAGCCGGCGCCGGCAAGCGCGGTGCCGAGCGCAAGCACCGCGGGCGTACCGAGACGCTCGGCGATGAGCCCCGAGGGGATTTGCAAGCCGGCCATGGTGCCGGAGAACAGCCCGCGCAGCAGCCCGAGCGCGGCATAGCCGAGTGCGAACTCGTTCTGCCAGATCGGCAGCATCACATAGATCAGGTCGGTATAGCCGTCGTGCAGCGCATGCGCGCCGCAGGCGACGCCGGCGGCGCGGCGCTCGTCGCGCTTGACCGCGAGCGCCTGCGGCTCGAGCACCGGCGCGCTGGCGACGCTCATGGCTCCTGTCCTTCGCCCCTGCGCTCGACGAACACGCTGCTGACGAACGAGATCACCGGCTCGCCATGCTGGTTCATGCCGGTGTTGCGCATGGAGATCATGCCCCAGCCCGGACGGCTGTTCAAAGCTCGCGCCTCGATCACCTCGGTGCCGTAAGCCACGGTGTCGCCGACATAGACCGGCTTGAGCCATTGCAGGTCGCGGAAGCCGGGCGAAGGCCCGAGCTGGGCGACCGGCTCGCCGCGCGCGCGCCGCTCGTCGTCTTCATGCCTGCGATGGACGATCAGGAGTCGCATCCAGACGCAGGCGGTGTGCCAGCCCGAGGCGCAGAGCCGGCCGAAATGCGAGCGCGCCGCGGCCGCCTCGTCGACATGGAACGGCTGCGGATCGAACCGCGCCGCGAATGCCTTGATGTCCTCGGCGGTGAAGGTGTGGCGGCCGATCTCGAAGGTCTCGCCCACGCGGATGTCCTCGAAGAACTTCATGACGGGCTCGGCCGTTCCGCCGGGGCCGGCGCGTCTGCGGAACGCCGGGCGAACATCGGGCTCACGCTCAGAATCATCAGCAGCTTGTCGGACGCGTCGAACAGCTCAAAGCGGAACTTGACGAAGCCGAGGTCGGACCGGCTGCGCGAGGCGCGGGTCTCCAGCACGGTCGCGCGCAGGGTGACCCGTTCGCCGGGGCGCAGCGGCGCCAGCCACTTCACCTCTTCGACGCCGGGCGCGCCCATGAAGCTCGTGTCGACGAGCAGGTTGTCCGTCAGCATGCGCATCAGAATGCAGCAGCTGTGCCAGCCCGACGCGAGCAGACCGCCAAACGGCGTCGCACTCGCGGCGTGCTCGTCGAGATGCATGGGTTGCGGGTCGTATTCGGCGGCGAAAGCGACGATCTCGGCGCGGGTGATGAGCCGGGAACCGCAGTCGGTGACCTGACCCGGAGCGAAATCTTCCCAATGCAAGCGGGGCACGGCGATCCCTGCGGATGACACGCCTTTGTTCCCTAGACTCCAGGTCAGA
>DASSJW010000162.1:0-2292 GCA_035690995.1 Xanthobacteraceae bacterium | reverse complement strand
GGCCAGGGCTCGTCGACCATCCTGGTGCAGACCGTGGCCGAAGTGCTCGGGCTCGATCTGTCGCGCATACGCATCGTCACCGGCGACAGCGAGGTGGTGCCCAAGGATAACGGCTCCTATTCCTCGCGCGTGACGTTCATGGTCGGCAATGCCGCGATCGACGCGGCGCAGAACCTAAAGCGCGTGCTGGTGGCGGCGGCCGCGCGCAAGCTCGACGCCAAGCCGGAAGAGATCGAATGCCTGGGCGAGCTCTATCGCGCCGGTGCGCAGGACAAAGGGCTGTCCTTCAACGAAGTCGTGACCGAGGCGCTCAAGGATACCGGCACCATTACCGTGACCGGCAACTATTCGACCATCCCGGAATCGCACGGCGGCAAAAAATATCGTGGCGCCGCCATCGGCGGGACCATGGGCTACAGCTATTCCGCGCAGGTGGTCGAGGTGAGCGTCGACGAGGACACCGGTGTCGTGACGGTCGACAAGGTGTGGGTCGCGCACGACTGCGGCAAGGCGCTCAACCGTCTCACGGTCGAAGGCCAGGTGCAGGGCTCGGTATGGATGGGCCTGGGTCAAGCCATGAGCGAGGAGACCGCCTATCACGAGGGGCTGCTCATCACCGGCAACATGCTCGATTACCGCGTGCCCACCATCCAGGATTCGCCGCCGATCGAGGTCGGCATCGTCGAGAGCAACGATCCGCATGGTCCGTTCGGCGCCAAGGAGGCGGGGGAGGGTTCGCTGGCGGCGTTCCTGCCGGCGCTGACCAATGCCATCGCCGACGCCATCGGGGTGCGGCTCAACGAGCTGCCGGTCACGCCCGACCGCGTCTTCGCGGCGGTGGAGAAGCGGCGCCGTGCGAGCCCAGCGCGCGCGGCCGGCCGGGCTGTCTGATGGATGCGCTGCCGCAGTTCGAGCTTCTCCGCCCGCGCACGCTCGACGACGTGATCAAGGCGCGCGCCGATCATCCCGGCAGCCAGATGCTCGGCGGCGGCACCGATCTGGTGGTCAATATCCGGCGCGGCATCGTCGCGCCGACGACGCTCATCGACGTCAACAACGTCGCGGAGCTGCGCGCCATCAAGGCCGACGCGCAGGGGATCGAGATCGGCGCCGCGGTCACGCTGGCGGAGCTCGCGGCACATCCGGAGGTGATGCGGCATTATCCCGTGGTGGCGCAGGCGGCTGGTTTCATCGCCGGACCGACCCATCGCAACATGGGCACCGTCGGCGGCAATCTCTGCCTCGACACCCGCTGCCTGTTCTATAACCAGAGCGAATGGTGGCGCTCCGCCAACAATCATTGCCTCAAGACCTCGGGCGATATCTGCCACGTGGCGCCGAAGAGCCGCGGGGTCTGTTTCGCCACCTATAGCGGCGATCTCGCGCCGGCCTTCCTGACATTGAACGCCGAGGTCGATCTCGCCGGCCCCGCGGGAAAACGCACGATCGCGCTCGATCGGCTCTATATCGGCTACTCGCGGCAGGATCAGCCGATCACCGAGACATTGGGTGACGGCAAATACTATCTTGCGCTGCGGCCGGGTGAACTCGTGACTGCCGTGCGCGCCCGCAACACGCCCGGCCTGCGTTCGGCCTATGACAAGATCCGCATCCGCCGCTCGATCGAATATCCCGTGACCGGCGTTGCGGTGGCGCTGCGCCGGGACGGCGACACGCTCGCCGAGCTGCGCGTCGCCTTCACCGGCACCAATCCGCGTCCGGTGCTGCTCGAGGGCACCGCCGCGCTCTGCGGTGGCGCGTTCGACGCGCGCGTGCTCAAGGCGCTCGACGACCTCGGTCGCGATCAGATCATGTCGATGAAGACCACGTTCACGCCCGGGCACTATCGCCGCCGCGTCGCCGGCGTGCTGGCGCGGCGGCTGGTGACGAGGCTGTTCGAGGGTTGACGGCGCGATGCGCGGCCGCCCGCGGGGTTCCGTGCCCCCATAGCCCGACCACAACTCAAGTCAACGAGAACCGCCTGAGACACGGCCGTTGCAGAAATGTTGCGGACCAGCCAGAAGCCCCTTCGCTCGCACGCCGCCCACGGCTCCCGCGCGCGTTCACCCGCCCGGTGCGGCCGGCTTGTCGACCGCACCTCCGCCTTCGGCCCAGTCCTTGAAGGCGCCGAGATTATAGACCCGCTCGTAGCCCATGTCCTTGAGCACCTTGCCGCTCAAGGCCGAGCGCCCGCCAGAGGCGCAATAGAGGATGACGGTTTTGTCTTTGGCGAAGTTCTTGTCGTGATAGGGCGATTCGGGGTCGGCGCGGAATTCCAGCATGCCGCGCGAG
>DASSJW010000161.1:0-3089 GCA_035690995.1 Xanthobacteraceae bacterium | reverse complement strand
GCCGGAGCTGCCAGATACGCCGACCATGATGGAAGTCGGCGTGGCGGGCTTTCCCAAGGAAGTCTGGTTCGGCCTGTTGGCGCCGGCCGGCACTCCCGCGACGATCGTCGGCCAGCTCAACCATGCCGTCAATGAAGGCCTCAGGTCCGAAGAGGTGCGCACCAGCCTCGCCAAGCTGGGCATCGAGGCAAGGATCGGGACGGCGCAGGATTTTGCCACCGCGCTATCAGAACAAGTGCGCGATTGGAAAGTCATCGTCGACGCCACCGGGATCAAGACCGAGTAAGCCTATTGCGGGCGTACGTCCGGTCGCTGCGCTGATCACAGAAGGACTGCCGTGCGAGCCGCGGCGAGCGATCATTCGAATTGAACCGACAGCCGGTTACCGCCGCGACCACCTCTTAACGCGTTGAAATGGACGCGAAAGAGGTTCGTATTATGGGATCGAAAGGCTACTCCTGCACACGCTCGTCCCCGCGTCACGCGCGAAAACGGCGTTTTGGAGGGCCCAGTTCTGTACCGAAGTGGCGCGCCACGGTCGATGAAGGTGGGCACTATTGCTTCGCCGTGGGCGCTATGGGTTCAGTTCCTCGCTTTGGCCGTCAGGACCGCCACAGAATACGATCTGGCACTTCGCCTTCTGACCTGCCGTCGGGCCGGCGAGGGGTGGTCGCCATGAGCCGCAAGCCAACATCATGCGCGTGCGGTGGCCAGCGGCTTAGGCGGCGATGGCGGTTGCATCGCTTTGGCGATGTCCCGCGCGCACGCCACGAAGCGCTCGACCGCCGGACTCAAGGTGTGGTTTCTCAGTGTGACGATCAACACCGGCAGATGCTGCATCGGCAAGTCGAGCGATAACTCTTTTAGGGAATACAGGCCCGGGTTAAACCGTAGAATTGAAGCTGGCAACACCGCGATAAACTGACCCCTCATGCTCAAGATGTTACGCAAGTGAACCGAGAACGTTGTTACGGTGATCGGCGGGATGGACAGTCCAGCCGCACGGAATGCCTGGATCACAGCCGCGCCGCCCGGCGTATCTGACGCCGGCGAGATCAACGCAGTATCGACCAGATCGGCCAGATTGATCTTGCGTCGTCGGGCCCATGGACTTTGCATTCCTGCCGCTAGGCAAATCCGATCGTAGAACAGGACCTCTGCGTGCAGATGCTCGGTCAGGTCGCCTTCATACGGCTTTGGCAACAGCGTAAGAACGACGTCAGCGGTTCTCTCATGCAGTGCCGCGAAGCCCATCAAGTGAGTGGTCGTCTGGGATACGTCCAGCTTGACCCTGGGATATCGCACGGTGAAGCGTTCGATCGCGGCCGGGAGGACTCCGGCCGCGATCGATTCCGTACAGGCAATCCGGACCTCACCCATCGTCGGGTCCGCCAGGAATTCAATATCCTTGACGCCCAACCTGAGTTCGTCAAAAGCGGCCCGACCGCGCCGCACCAGGGCGGCGCCATACATGGTTGGCTCGACCCCGCGCGGCGTGCGGTCAAGCAATGGAACTTCGAGTGCATCCTCTAGTGCGGCGATCGACTGAGACACGGCGGACTGCGACATGCCAAGATGCGTGCCAGCCTTTGCCATGCTGCCGTGTTGGATCACGGCGAACAGGATATGCAGGTCTCGCAGCCTCACTCGCCGGCCGATCCGACTTTCCCAATTGAGAGATTTGGCCATTAGCGATCTCTAATGTCCGTATCTGAAAATAGAGCTTCCACTTTTAGCGGGGCCGGCCAATTCTACAACCCTCGCGGCTGACTTTCTGCTGCGGGATTTGCCCCGCCGCACGGCGGATCTGTGGCAGTCGGCCGCTTCACGATTCTGCGCCGAGGGAATGCCATGCACATGCTGAGATTGCGAACCGGTGTCTTGGCCACGAGTCTCGTGATCGGTCTCATCGCGCCTGCAACCGCTCTTGCTGCAGAGCCGTGGCCGCAGCGCCCGGTTCGCCTGATCGTACCAATCGGAGCCGGTAGCGGCAGCGACGTCGCCGCTCGCCAGTTCGCGGAACGACTGGCCGAGCGCTGGAAGCATCCGGTGGTGGTCGAAAATCGACCCGGGGCCGATGGTCTAATCGGGACTATCGCTTTTGCCGGCATGCGCGACGACCACACCCTGCTGTTCTCGCCTGCGGCGCCGATCAGTGTGTTTCCGCAGGTTCACGAAAAGCTCGCATACGATCCGGCTCGCGATCTCGTGCCGATCACGTCAGCGACGAACACGTTCGTCATGCTGGCTGCTTCTGAAACCTTGAAGATCGAATCGCTGCCGCAGTTGATCGCGCTCGCGCGCTCTCATCCGGGCAAGCTCAACTGGAGCAGCGGAGGAGGCGCGTTGACCTACTTGCTGGCGGGGTTCGTGAAGAGCGCTGGCCTTGACATGGTTGCGGTCTCCTATCGCGAACAAAATCTCGCCCTTCAGGATCTAGCGGCCGGGCGCCTTCAGGTGATGATCACGGTATTGGCGGCGCTGCTCCCGTCGGTTCAATCCGGCAAGGCGCAGCTCCTCGCAGTGACCAATGACAGGCGCGCGCCATCCGCGCCCGAGGTCTCGACCGTAACGGAGCTCGGCTATCCCGAGCTCGCATTCGAGGGACTGTGGGGGTTCTTCGGCGGCCGCGACACGCCGAGCGAGCGGCGGGATCGAATTGCCGCCGATGTCCGTTCGGTCGCCACCGACCCTGTTCTCGCCGAGCGCCTAGCCGCGATTGGCCAGATCGCCCGCGCGAGCACGCCCGCAGAGTTCTCGGCCGCGATCGAAGCACAGCGCGCCAAGATCGCGTCCATCGTGAAGCTCACCGGCAGCAAGCCGATGCAATGATCTCGCCGACAGTTGCGAGCGAGAATGGCGATCATGATGGAATTTGCGGACATTTTCGACTATGGCATCGCGGCAGCGGTCCACATCTATTCCCCGACTGCAGTACTGGTCTATGTGACAATTGCGATTGCTGTTGTCACCGAGCACCCACAGAGGTCCGTCGATGTCGCTGCCAAGCGTGTCCCAGCTTCATCGGTTATGCTCGCAGCCCGACGCTTGCTCGGAGAATGAAAACGAACATGTTCTATGAACCCGAC